>NZ_AEWE02000044.1:0-50060 GCF_000190455.2 Pseudomonas sp. TJI-51 | reverse complement strand
GGATGATGGATCCCTTACGTCCTGATAGCGGAACGCCACAGAAGCTTCGAATACCGTAGCCCGATCAGGACGGGGTTGTATAAAGAAAGCTTCATCTCCTGCCATCTCCTGCTGCTCCATGAGGCTGGCGCGACGGAGCGTAGGGATCGACTCAAGCCCCGGGCCCGGTGGTCCGACATCCCTGAAGCAACCGGACTAACGCCCTCCCCTAGTCCACAGAGGCAGCCTTCATGGCTGAGGAAAAATCTAGAGCAATACATCAAAATAATACGCATATAGATTCAGGGAAAAATTATTCTGAATTACCTTGCATGCCCCCATTAGCCTGACTATTAATTACCTCTGGAGAATGGGGGGATGGCACAATGCAACCAAGATTCGTTATCGTTCCAGCAATACCTTTGGAGAATGAGTCTTTTCAGATTGGCAATCGTTTTTATGCCGCCACGAGCTCTGCCGGATTCGACATTTACGACAATCAGGAAAAAACAAGATTAAAGCGCGGCTTTTCTAGCAGGACATTAGCTATCGCAGAGTGCGAAAAGCTGATTAATGACTCGCGCAACCCGTCCGAGTTATTCCCGGTACTGCGGACAGAATGTTGTGAGCGAGAAAAGTAAGCGCCATGACAACATCCACTGATAAGACCGAAAAATATTACGGCGCTATTGCAATTGCCGCTGCCCTTTTATTCATTTGCATCGCTTATGAATTTTCGGAGGCGCAAATAATATGGGCAATTTTACGCCACTCCTAGAATTACTGTTTATTATAATAGGGTCTTTGGTGGGTGTAACTCTGGCTACAGTTTTTCTCCAATGGATCGTCTAGCTCCTGTTGAGGAGTCTCGCTGACCCAGCGATCAGAACCCACAAGCCGTCCATCCACCTGCATTCACTGGAGATGTCCACATGGCTAGCAAGCCGGCTGCTGCTCACCAAGCAAAGCGATACACCCAGGATGACCGTCGAGTAATTATACTGGAATATTTCAATTCCGGGCTATCGCTAACCAAGTTTTGCAAAGTAAAAGGGCGACCCTCTTATCAGACAATGAAGTTATGGCTCTGCATCTCGCCAGATTTTGATGAAGGCAACATGCACTCTCCCTTTAACTCTAAAAGGCCCCTAAGCGAGAGTATGGATACCCAAAGCGAGCATCAGACTATCCAGACAATAGCGGGCAGACTTGCTCTCTTGCACATTCAACTAGCTGCCATCCAAGAAGAGATCGACTCTCTGAACCAAAAATCTCATCTACAGCTATTTGACATACAGCAGCTCGAACGACTACGCGCCACAACAAAAGCTAGCCAGAAGAAATTAAATAGCTGAAAAGTGTAAACCAGACGAAACAAAAAAACCTATACAGTCGCAAAAATTTGTACAACTCTACACCCATTAGTCGGCTTCTTTCCAAGCAGCCCAAAAAAACGTTACCCAAGTGACCTACTGCGCTATTGTGGATCGAACCACAAGACTAAGTCGTAGGGGACTGAAAATGCGCGTTCGAGGCGAAGTATTTTGGGATTGGGCTGATCCTACGCTACACCACCGAACCCATGACGAGGCGTTGGGCAACGGTACGACGATTGATGTCCAGGTGAGGTTGTCACGAACGGGCAGCACACAAATGTTTATTGGTGTGTATGCAAGCTCCGGCATGGCCCTTCATGAAGAGGCTTTCGATTCTCGTCCGGGCGAATCAATGACGCGAGCATTGGCTTGGGGAGTGGGACGCGCACGGCGAATAGCAACAGCCCATCACACTGAAAACCGCTCCATTGCTTGATGCCAGTTAGGCCCTGAGGGCCCTTGGTCATGGCTGGGTAATGAGGGCAGGCCCAGTCCACCAAGGGCCCACACCGTTGATTTAGTCCTGCTCGCCCCCTGCAAAGTCTTGCCGTTTCAAGCATGTGTTCCCAGCGCTTATCACCGCGCAAAAAACAGATAGCCGAACGTCCACACGCTCAGGATTTGCCGCTGAGGGCCCAAAAAAGCCCCACAAAGGGCCGGTAATGGCCGCCTGTGAGGCTGAGAAGGTGGAGCGCGGGATTCTTAATCCAGTGACAGGCCCTGTGTTTACTGGGGTTTCCGGCCATGTGGGACACATTCCGGGACACATTGGGCAGCCGCTGGGCCACTTGGGGCCTGGCCGGAGGGTTCTCAGAGGGCGGATTCTGGCCGCTCGCTGGGGGCACCGGGGGTAGTCGCGGCCTACCAATGTCGAGGTGGGCTCTCAAATTTTTGCAACAAAATCATTTGGGCCATTTGCCTTGGAGACCCAGGACGAACCACAGCACTAGGGGGACGCCAGGCCAGCCCACTAAGAGGCTCGCTATGGCCCATGTAGTTTCATTGGAGCCGTACCGCACGTAGGCCGTAAGGGAGTCCAGGTGCCAGGTCAGGTAACGCATGATGAGGATGTATATAAAGAAGCCCACGGGGGCCAGGAGGATGCCCAGGAGGTGAATCCCTTGGACAGTCTTGAGGAGGCGCATTGGGGCTCTCTTTGGCTGCTGGAGGCGGCACTATAGAGCCCTGCGGGTGGTGGGTACAGTGAAGGTATATAAAGGAGGGATGATGATGGTGGTGGTACTTAATGACCACTAGAGATGAATCAGTGACTGCATCTCCATGATAGACCATTAGGAAACCTCAGTTAGCCCCCCTACCCCCCATAAAGAGAGTGGAGAGGTAAGGTTCCCAATGGTCATCATCATCAGCAGTCAAGCCATGACGGACACACTGAGGTTTCCCTACAGTCCGAACAATGTCCGGCACCACGTAAGCCGTGATGTAGCCCCCGGATGAACGTCTCCGTCATCCTATTGTGGGCCCTTGGAAACTTGGGGTAGATCCTGCTGGGAACTGGAAGGCTTACGTAAGTCAGTGACGGAGGGTCCCGTAATCACTCCAGAGATAAGCCCCCTGAGTGTTTGCAGGAGTACATCAGCTCCCCAGGGCTTTTGAAGATATACCGCATTAGGCGGTAGCTCTTCATAACGCAGGTCGTACCCAGACATCAGAATGGCAGGGATGTCTGGCCAGTGCTCATGGTGCATTGCAAGAAATTCCACACCTTGGATCTGTCCAGGTACACCATGATCCACGATGACTGCATAACAAGGCGCGCCTTGGAGCCTATAGACCAAAGCATCGTCACAGGTAGAAAAACACCGGCACGGCATTCCCATGTCAGCCACGATGTCAGCTGCGAGGCTCCGTAGAAGATCGTCGTCTTCAATGATGACGATCTCCTTTAGGACACTTGCTACCTGTGTTGAGTCGTTGGGCATGCCTTATACCTCCTCCATGAAGTTTTGCACTGCGACAAGGGTTAGTCCAGTCATAGCAGATCGCTACCTAGCGCTTGCGTTACCTCCCATCCAGCCTCTGTTACGCGGAGGGCGGCCTAATACATGGCCCATGAACTTCCTCAACTCAACATCCATGTTCTTGGCCCGCATCTCCTGGACAGCCTTGTCGTTGTCCCGAGCCATATGGTCTACCCAATACGCCACAGCCATAGCCAGGGCATCGAGTCGGTCATCATGGGACAGGGCCCCACGGTCGCGTGTGAGGCGCGTGAGCTGGTAGAACAAGCTGTACTTGATGTCAGTCTGGGCCGACTCAAAGTCCCGCTCAATCAGCTTCTGGTCCACGATGAGGCGGTGCTGGGTGAGTACGGGTTCCAAGGTATCAATGATGCGCTGCTCTTTCTGCTGCGAGTGCTTCACCTCTTCGACCAGGCAGCGGTGGTGCTTCTGGAGAATAGGCTGGAAGAGCTTGGTGTACATGCCGTCACCGAAGTTGGCTTCGATGATGATGTGGTTCGCTTGGTGGGCCTTGGCGATCTTGGCGAGCGTCTCCAGGGTTTCATCGGAGTAGCCACCACGAAGGCCACCAGCGGCCACCAGGAACAGGTTGCCCATTAGGACTTTGACCACGGCATAGCCGGTTTCGTCTTGACCACGGCCCGAGGGGTCAATAGCCATAACGCATCCGGTGTACTCGCTCATCTCACTGGCGTGCCACATTGGCCGGTAGAAGCGGTCCCCTGTGAGCGCCACGGTGGGCATATCGTTGATGCAGAGTTCTGGTGATGCAGCCCAGGCCAATTTGACGTGGGCCATGATCGGGTTGAGGTTCATCACCATCAGGTCTTGGACCTTGAGCGGGAACTTGTCACCGTCACTGAGGCTGGTGTCCAGCATGAACTGGAGGGCGAAGCCAGCACGGCCATAGGAGGCCATACGCTCCATCAGGTCTTTGTCGTCGAACCTTCGGGGGTCCGTTGGCTTACCGGACAGGCTTGGGTCCGCTTCCATCGCTTGCGTGATGAACGGGGCCAGGCTGCCCTTGTAGTGCGGCACCTTCTGGAGAGTCGGGTACAGCGCGGGCCACACACGGATTTCATAGCCGCGTTCGGGGAGCCGGTTGTACAGGGACATCTCACACTGCGGTGTGCCCAGGTAGATGATGCGTGCCGATTGGAGCGGCTTGAGGATCGCATCGAATTCCTTCACGGCCTCGGACAGCTTGTCCCGCATCATCTGCGTGGCAGAGTTGTTCGGGATTTCGATGTCGTCCGCAATGATGATGTCAGCACGGGAACCAGTGATCTGGCCCATGATGCCCACGGACTTAACCGAGGGGGACTGGTCAGGCAGCGCTGGAGCAACCTCAAACGCTACCATCTTGTCGATCTGATCGGGCCCCGGCTTGAGGTGCTGGAGCAACGGCATTTCGTGGATGAGGCGCTTAACGAAGGTGGAGAACGCATCGGCACGGGCGCTGGACGCGGACACTACCAGGATGCGGAGTTGGGGGTTTCGCCACAGGAGCCAGCACACGAATGCGGCTGTGACCCATGACTTACCCACGCCTCGGAAGGCTTCAATGACGCATCGCCTGGGCCCGTGTTGCAGGTAGCGGGCGATGTCGTACTGGACGGGGGTGGGTTCGGGAAGGTTGAGGTGTTTCCACACCAGGTAGATGAACTTTCGAAAATCCTCCTGGGCGGGGTGAACTTTAACGCGGTCTGCCATATGGCGAAGAGACTCCTTGAGCCCGCGCAGGAGGACGCCAAGGCATAGCCGCAAGGCCGCCCAGGACGCGCCTGGGGGCACCTGTTATTGTTATTGGGTTAGAATCAGGGGTGTTGAGTGGGAGCTAATTAATGAGTAGATCTAGAAAGGCAGTCGCTTCACCTGTAATCCAACTAGATGAACTTTTACAAAATGCAGTGGACTCGATCTGTCTTGGAGTAGAGGACTATGAGCTAAGTGCCACTCCAGGAAAAGAACGGCGCGCCATCTCTGCGGCACGCAATTTCTATTCAGGGGTGCTACTTCTCTTTAAGTACCGCATCGGCTCACTTGCCAGCACTCCAGAACAAGTTGTAGAGCTACTTCACAAACCAATCAAAATTCAACCACACAGGAACTCTGGCGGCCTACTTGAATGGCGTCCGACTCCGCACCCCAAAGAAACTATTGACACTGGAATGATCGAAGCCCGACTCCAGGAACTTAAAATATTCCATGACTGGAATGTCGTAAAAAAACTTCGCGACTGCCGCAATGACCTTGAACACTTCCATCCAAAGGCGCCTACGACTGAAATTCAGCGACTGATCGTTGATCTATTCCCCATGCTTCAACGGTTCATTCACGAAGAGCTAAGCGATAGCCCGTCCGATCTTCTTGGAACGGCATGGGACTCAATGGTGGCGGTGAGTGAGTTCTATGAGAGGACTCAGAGCGAGGCCGCCAAAAAATGGCAAGCTGCCGGTCTCCCGGACACCGCCTGGCCATTCTTGAGTACCTGCCAGTGTGAATCCTGCTACTCCTCATTGCTACAGCCGCTCAAATCGAGCATTGACGCTGGGTTCACGCCTGATGTAATGGAGTTTGAGTACGAGTGCATTAGTTGCCGAAACACAGGTTCAGTCGTGCAGCTATTTGAGGAAGAATTTTCAATAGCTAGAGAGGATCATTATTCGGACGGAGTCCTGATTCGGACTTGTGACAACTGCTATATAACGGCGTTCTCCATGGTGGACGAACACTGCCACTGGTGCGGAAAATACGATAGATGGCCGCGATGCGCGATATGCAACGCGCCTGTCAGCGAACACACCCGAAATGCGGGAGGCAACTGGTGTGATCGGTGTGATGCGGACGAATATATGTTCCGAAACAGTTAACGACTCAAGTGGACTACATTGTCATCGTCAAAGACAGGCAAATCACTTAGGTCTCCCATTGCTGTCCCTTTGGGGGCCAAAGATTCAATTTTGTTATCTTTTAGGAACTGGCGGATGACGTTGAGGTACGCCGGTGCCGGTGGCGAGCGCACCAGCTTCCCGTCCTCCATAACGCCCTCACCGTCGATGGTCACAGGGACGCCCCGCATGATTTCGAGGCACCACACGGCGAACTCGTTGTGGACTACTGCAAGTTCCTTTTCGGTTGCTCTATCCGAGGACATGGTGGACTACCATTTCGAGTGCTTTAGGGAAGCCGAGGTAGTTCACGGCCATGGTGATCGCTACGCCCAGGGCGAGCCATTTGATTTGAGTGAGGTTGTCCTGGATGTTGGTCAGGGCCTCATTCAGCGCTTCGGTCATCTTCTGGACCACGCCCAGTTCTTTCTCCTGCGCTTCCACGCGGACCTCAAGGCGGGTCACGCGGCGGTCGATTGTTTCGCTCATTGTTGTTTTCCAATTGGTGGCCCCCGGTCTCCCGAGGGCGAATCTATTAAGAGGTGGTAGAGGTTTGGACCCACAGGGCCGTTTGGGCTTCCCCGGAGAGCTTGAGCGCCTCCTGGAGTTCGGCCTTAGTGGCCTGGATGGTGCTGTTGTTGGCGAGTACCCAAGTGATGGTGTCGGTATCGCTCAGAGCCACGATGGACCGGGCCATGCGGTTTTGGCTGGCCTCATCGCCATTGAAGGTGTTCCCTGCCGTGGTGGTTACTGTGATGGCAGCAACGGCATCGGTGCGATTAAGGACGAACTCCATCCGCGTGGTGTCGCTGGAGACAACGAAGTCCCCCACGGTCCCGAAGTCCCCGGCCACTGCACGGGTGAAAAGCTCACGCCCGTAGTCGTGGGTGTCGTCTTGCGTGGCCGTGAAGGGGGCCTCACCAATGCTGGCGAAGGTGACAGTCAGGGTGACAGCGGTTTTGTCAGCGTTCGCGTAGACCGGGCTTGAAGCCGAGGTGTACACCGCTGCTGAGGTGCTTGTGGTGCTTGTGGTGCTGGTATCAGTCATTACGCTACTCGCAACATGACGGTGGCCTTGTAGCCGGAGGAAAGGTATCCACACACCATCCAAGTGCCGGATGCTGTGACAGACGATTGGTAGTTGTAGGAGCCGTAGTAGATGCTGGAGCCCGCCAGGAGGGTGCCTGGGGCATAGTTGCCGTTCGCCCACATGAAGGCGTAGGTGCCCACTGCGCCGACTGCTAGCTGCCCCGTGTAGGCCCCGAGGTTGGCCGAGTGGATGACCGGATAGGACACGTCCCCCATGGACCATCCGCCGATCTTGAACACATTGTCCGTGTCGATGCCCAGGTAACAGGCGTACTGCCCATCGCGGATGAACGCCATTACAGCGGAGGCGGCGTCATTGTCGCTGTTGCCGATGGTGAGTGCGGGGCTCTGCCCGGAAGCGGTGATAGAGGCGATGGCGGGCGGGCTTCCCGAGTAGAACTTCATCCCTGTGGTGTCGTGCTGTGAGCCCACTGCGATGTAGTTGGAGATTGCGAAGTTACCGCTGTTGTAGACCGTAAACCAGGCGGACCAGGTGGTGGCCCCAGTGGCATATCGGAAGAACCGCTGAGTGCCCGATGCGAACTCCTGGGCGATAGCTGGCAATGCCGATGTGTCTTTCCAATGCCCATGCACAGTAAGGATGCCATAGCTCGGGTCAGCCACTCCTGGGATGGCAAGCCCCCCTGGCCCTCCAGAGATGAAGCCAAACTGAGTGCCCGTGCCGTAAACGTCTGCGGGGGTAGCCGTGGCCATGGTTGTGGTGCGGAAGTCCACCAGGGCCCCCAAGCCATGAGCCAAGTGTGACGGGAAGTATTCCAGCCCGGTCTCCGTGGCATTCTGCCGAAGGGCCTGGAGCGCCTCACCGGAGGCTACTGGCAGCTTCAAGCTCGCGGCGTACCCTGCTGCCTGCTGCTCAGATGTTGCGGCGTTGGTCTCGCTGGTTTTCGCGGCTGCTTGCGAAGCGGCACTGGCCGTCTCCGAGGCCGAAGCTGCGGCTGCTGAGTTCGCGGCGTTCGTTTCGCTTGTCTTGGCAGCCGTTTGAGAAGCGGAGGTCGCGGCTTCTGCTGCCTGGGTGATGACGTTGAGGTCATTCACAGCAGTCGTGTGGATCGCCTCCAGGTCGCTGTTGGCCGCCGTTCGGATTGCCGTGGTCTTGTCGATGGAGTCCTGCTCAATCGCAAGCATGGTGTTCCTGAAGTTGACGTTCATGTAGTTGAGCGTCATCAGGTCTTGCGCATCTACAGGGTCTGCGAAGTCAGTGGCGCGGACGCCCTGCCCATCCCAAACGCCATCAGCGGTCAGGTGGATACTCGCCTGGGTGCCGTCATACGCCTCCTGGGCGCAGTACAGGTTGTACGTGACCATCAGGTCCAGGTCGGCTTCCAGGAGCGTGGAGCCATCCTGGAAAGACACAATGGCAGAGTCCTTTGGGGTGATCCGGCGAATCTCCACCACAGCCCCAGCGACAGGCGCGGAGGCAATCTTGATGGTGTACGAATCTACCCAAGTGAAGTCCGTGACCACTGTGTCCACGGACACCTGGATATGGGCGGTGTCCAGGTAGGGGAAGTTGAAGGGGAAGTTCGTGGTGGCTCCGTCCGCTTTCAACTGGACGTAGCTGTATGGTGTGTAAGCCAAATAGAGGGTTCCATAAAAAGAAAACCCCAGCCGGAGCCGGGGTTCTCATAAAGGTGGTTGTGTGGGGCTAGTGCTGCTTCGCGCCTGTTGGGTAGTCGTTGGCGATCATGTTCAGCATGGTGCTAACGGGGGCTACGTTGTTCAGCGGCAGAAGGCGGGCCCAGTTCTTGATGTCCGTTGCGGACGTTTGGGAGTCATCGGAAAGCCCGTTCTTGACGAGCTTCTTCATGGAGATGAGGCCGTTGATTGCCTGATACGTCGGGTTGGATACGAAGCTGGAGAGGTCGCTGGTGGTCCGCATCCCCGAGAACAACGGGTACGGTGACACCGTGTCATAGAGGTTCGGCAAGAGTGATGCCTGGGAGATTTTGCCGAAGCTGTTGGCAACGATCTGGCCGGGGGCCATGCGCTGATCCAGGTACTTCTGGCGGGTCTCCTCGTTCATCCCCATGGAGTCCAGCATGGTCCGCCCCATGTAGGTCAGGCTCGCCAGGAAGCCACCGTGCAGGACAGTGGACAACGTGGCCCAGTCCCGATGGTTCGCGGCAAAGAGCATGGACTTGTTCCAGCCGTGCATGGTGAAGGCCATGAACTGGAACATCGCTTTTCCTAGTGTGGTCCCCATGAGTGGAATCATGGAGCTAAGGTCGTTCTCCTGGATGACACGGCGAGACTCCCGGTGCATAGCGGTCATGAATCTGGAGTAGTTCTCGGGAGAGTTTTTGACCCATGCCCCGAAGTCCAGCTTGTGGGACGGACCGAAGGCACCTTTGCGGGGCGTGCTGTACTTCTTGAGGTCGTCCAGGACGCTACTGGCTTGGTCCCTGCTCATCCCCATCCAGGCGAGTCGATCATCTGTGAGGAGCTTGGAGGCTGCCCCGTTGGCATGGTTGACCCAGTGGTTCACCAGTGCGATGGCGTGGATACGCTTCTGCTGGATCATCAGTGGAGTCATGCCGGTGTAGTCCAGGACTCCCTTGGCAACTTTGCGCAGTCCGTTATCCACGGCATCCAGCTTGCGGTTGAACGCGGTATCGCCGTTGTGGCGAACCCAGTCATCCTTGGCGCTGAAACTCAGGCGAGCCACATAATCCGCCCCGGCACCGCCGATGGTGTTTTCCAGATGGTCCAGGAGGTCATCCGGTGCGCGGCCAGTGGCGATGTCACGGCGTAGAGCGCGGAGCGCTGGCACGGCCTGGAGTGTGGCCTTCCAGCCCATGGACCCAGTGATCTGCGACAGTTCGGAGACTTGGTTCCATACCGCCCCGCCCATGAGCCGGATGACGTTGAAGTTCCGCCACATTTCCAGACTTTTGTTGAGCGTGGAGAACTCCTCCATCGGCAAGCCCTGGATGCGATCGAAGGCGAACTTCAAGTCCTTACGCATACCCGAGACGTTCGCGCCTGGGCGCATCCCCTCCCCGAACTTGTTCTCCGTGGCAGCCATAATGGCCTTTTCGATGTCCTGCCCCTTGTACACGTCCAGGTGCTTGGCGAGTGCCACGCTCCCGGCCATGCGGCGTAGGTACGGCTCCACAACTTCGAAGGCATTGGTGTGGATGAAGTCGTTCATGGAAACAGCGCTCTTCGTCCCATCAGCCCCTGTCCAGGTCTCCGTGTGAAGCTCATTCACAGAGTTCCGATTTTTGAGGCTTGCGGCAGTCCGCCCAGCATCCGTTCCCTTCGAGGGCAGCATATCGTCCATGACCCGCACAGCCTCTTCTTCCGAGTAGCCCCCGTTGAGCATTAGCGAGTGCTTCAAGGCTTCCCGGTCGGTGCCCATCATCATGGAACCCATTGCGTCTTGAGTGCGGTTCGCGTGCGCCTCTTCGACAGTCCGAACGTACCATTTTGCCCAGCGAGTGGCAGCCTCATCAGAGATGCCATCTCGGGCACCTTGATACGCCCGTGCCCACCAGCCGGTGACAGCTTCGTGGCCCCAGGTGTTGACCATGGAGTTCCACTTGTTCACGTCATGCTTACGTGGGAGGTAGTTCGGGTTCTTCTCCAGGGTGCCTACCACGGAGGTAGCGCCAGTATCCGGGTCGCGGATTTCCGTTTCAGTCAGGCCCAGCTTGATTCGGCCTTCATCCTTGAGGGGGTTGTTGATGTAGTCCGCCACATGGTCCAGGGTCTTGCGGATGGTCTCACCAGCACGCACTACTTCATCAGGGAAGTCCGCATCCCGGCCCCGGATAAAGTCCGACACCAGGCTACCGAACTGGTCATAAGCCTGGGCCTTTTGGTGCCACTTGAAGCCGTTCGCTTGGAACCATTTCTGGAACTGCGGAAGCGAGGCTTTCTTCATCTGTGTGGCCCAGCCCTCAGCCCACTTCGTGGTGTCATCCCAGGCGTTAGGCCCGACCACGGAATGGTCCTTGTAGCCGATGGATGTCCCAAACAGCTTGGAGGCCAGCGAGCGTACTGCCGAGGGTGCCTCAGCTTTGCCCAGCTTGTTCTCCAGGCCCAGGCCCCAGCCGAACACTTCGGGGATGTTCGCGGCCTTGGCGGCCTCGGTGTCCACATGGACTTGGGTGGACGGGGCTACAGTTCTGCGCACCACTCCACCGTTGCCAGTGAGCGGTCCCGCAACCTCCAGCAACTTTGAGAGCGCGTTGTGTTCGTTCTTCCCAATGCCCAGGAGCTTGCGCAGACTGGACACGAAGCGGTCCCACAGGCGCTTATCTGGCTGCCCTGGCACGGCTTTGGATTTCATCCACTGCTGTAGCCGTGGGTTCGTGAGTCCGTAAGCAATCAGTTCCTTGGGGTTCTGGAGGTTGATCCCCAGGCGGCCCTCAAGCGCGCTCTTCCAGGAGTCACCGAACTCAGCCTTAGCGGCCTTGGTCAGCGAGCCATGGAGGCTATCCAGGTCTTCGGCGGCCCTACCGATGCGCGGGTCCGAGATTCCCAGGTGCGGGTCATTCACTGCGTGGATCTTGTACACGGTGGCCGCGTGGACCAGCTCATGTACGAAGGTCTCTTCATTGAGCCCCGAGAGGTCAGACAGTCGCCCGGTGGGACTCATGTACGAATGGCCCCGGAGGAACATTTGGATGCCATCACCAGTGGAGTGGTGCGGAGTCAGCACTGCGCCCTTGGCTGTCTTAATGGCTGCGTCCATAGCGGGGTTGCCGAACTTCTGGCCCTTTTCAATGACCTTGAAGTTCATCTTGCGGAGGTCCACGGCTTTCAGGACACGGTTCAGTACCTTGACCATATCCGGGTTTTTTGAGTAGGCCCGCACGTAGTCAGCTAGTTGGCTAACGCGATTGATGCCACTAGGCAGAACCAGGTTGTCATCACGGCCTCCCGAGGTTTCATAGCGGGGCGTGTCCCACTCTTCACTCCACGGCTGCTTTCGGCCTGGCGTTGCAGGTGCTTCGGGCTCATCCCGTGGGGTTTCCGGTGGAGGCTCGTTGGGCCCAGCCGCTGGTTCCTCGGGTGCCCGTGGCTCCTCGGGGGGCAAGTCCACGGTCTTCGGTTCTTCACCGGGAGAGTGGATGCGTGCGGACCCACCATCCTCAGCCCGCCAGATGATGGCGTTACCGGGCGTGTTCTCAGTCTTGGCGTCCTGGCCGAACCTGCGGAGAAACTCAGGCTGGCTCAGCGCGCCTTCACCGGGGCGCAGGAATCCCGCATCTGTCAGCTCCTTGATCTGCGCCTTGCCTGATTCCTGGCGGCCCCACTGGGCCAGTCTGGAGTTCTCCTCAGCCAGTGGTCCCTCCACATGAGCCAGCCCGCCACCAATCGCCCCGAGGCCCAAGCCCATTGCTGCGGAGATATACAGGTCGTCATCCGTGCGGAGCGGGTTGTATCGGTTCATGAGGGCGTCATAGCCCACGTTGGTCCCAGCCCCGACCACGCCCATGCGGACTGCGTTGGCAATCCTTGAGCCAGCCGTGAGCAAGCCTTCGCCGCCCATGCCGGGGACAAAGCCAATGAGCGTAGGTAAGTCCACTAGCCCACCGACTAGGCGGCCTCCCATGCCTACGACTCCCATCTCAGACAGCTTCTGCTCATCCTGCATGGACTGCTGCATCCGGGACCGCCGGAAGTCGGCATCGGAGTCGCTTGTGGCTTGGAGGATGTAGTCCCAGTTCTTCTCGGGAATGCCCTCCAGGTATTTGCCGGCCTTGTCATTGTCCCAAGAGAAGTTCCAGTCCGTCGATTGCGTCCCCCTGTCCCGCCACCAGTTCACCACGGAGTTGTCCGAAGCGAAGCCCAAGGCCAGCGAAAGCGGGAGGTTCTCCACGTTGTTGATGAAGCCCCCGTTCTCTGCCTGCTGCTGGGCCTGCATCTGTACCAGGTCCGAAGCGGAGGCACTCTGGTCCGGGCCAATCGTATCGCCGGAGGTGAAGGCGGAGGACAGGGGGTCAGGCTTTCCCGAGGGGGTCTGCCCTGCGGCTGGGGTGGTGCCGTTGAACTTGCTCAGGTAGTCCCGTGTTTCCGGCCAAGGGGTTCCTGCGGCCAGGGCCTTGGCAGCCCGAGGACCACCGTTGTAGTCGGCCAGGGCCATATCCATGTTGCCGTTGTACTTCGCCAGGCTGTCTCGCATGTAGCGCCCAGCGGCATCGGCGGCTTGGGTGTAGTCGTGCGGGTCAGTGACACCGTATGCCTTCTGCGTGGCGGGCATCAGTTGGAACGGGCCTTCGGCTCCCTTGCCGCTTTCGGCATCGAGGTTGAACGATGATTCTTCACCGCTCATCTTGAACAGCGTCCCTTGCGGGAGGCCATATTGTTGCTCGGTCGAATCAGTGATTTTCCGGGCATCTTCCAGAGAAATTTGAGTCATTACTTGCCTTTGTTATTGGAGGTACTGCGGGTCAATAGGATTCAGCGCACGCTGCACTTCGGCGGCATGTTCTGCATTAGCTGCGGCTGTCTTAGCCTTGAGGTCTGCGGAGTAGGTGTTCCCAATCCACTTCTCCACCTGCTGGCGGGAGTAGTTCAGGACTTGGTGGTTCGTATCTGTGAGGGGCACGCCCCCGGTCCACATGGTGTAACCGCCCCGGTCGTTGGGCTCCATGCGGATGTTCCCCTTGCCGATGTCTTGGGCATCCGCGACCTTCCCCGGCACCTCATCAATAAAGCGCTCTACCCATTTCCCCCGGTCTTCTCCCTTGGGGACTTGGGGCAGGTCTTTATTCAGGTACAGGGTGTTGTTGATATTCGTGGAGACATTCGGGTCTTGTAGGTACTGCACCGTGGCCTTCACAGCGCTGGCCGCGTCAGGCACCTGGCCGGACTTGAGGAGGAGTTCCGACCTGCGGCGAATGTCCGCCTGGACTGCCGTGAGGTTCGTCTGGTCATTGCCCCATAGTCCCTCAGCCCAGTGGACTGTCCGGGACATAAATCCAGGGTTCACCACGTCATTCACAGCGCTCGCTACGTTGGCCTTCATGGCCCCCATATCGGCTTCGGTGACACCGGAGTTGCCGCCCTGATAGACCAGGGATGCCGCTGAGTTGGCATCGGGGAAGCCGCCCTTCTCCATCAGGAACTGGATGTCGGAGAGCTTCTGGTATGCCCCACCGGCAAGCTGCTGGGCGTATGCCGGGTTCACCGCGTTGATGCGGTTGAAGGTGTCGATAGCGCCCTGGCCCTGCTGGTTAAGCTGGCCTTGCTGCTTCCCGTCCGGTGTCCATCCAAGGGACGCCAGGTTGGTGAGACCCGACTGGAGAATGCTCTTCCATTGGGGGTTATCCACCTTGTTCGTGGAGTAGAACTGCACCTGCTTGTCGAACGGCATCTGCTCCTGCTGCACACGGTTTGCCATGTACTGCTGGGCGTACTGCTCGGTCTCGAAAGCCTTCATCTTGCCTTCGGGGCTCATCACCTGCTGAGGCTGGAGGTACGCCAGGTTGCCTTGGTCGATGGCTACCCGCGTTGATTGCTGGGCGTTCGCCATGGACTGCTGGGCGGTGGACAGAAGCTGGAAGCGGTTGATGTTGTTCTGCCGCTGGTTCAACTGGGACTGGCTATGGTTGATGACAGCGTTCCAGGTGCTGGCCGTGACCCACCGTTCGTTCTTCTGCGCCCAATCGTTGAAGCCCCTCTGGTCCAGCTCACCGGCATCCGCTTGGGTCAGGAACGGGCGAATCTCATCGTCCACACGCTTGCGCTGGTTCTGGTCATCCATGCTCTGCGCGTGGAGGCTCATTTCGGCTGCGGTGGTTCCGCCCAGCGTGGAAGCCACAGTGACACCGGATGACAGCTTCTGCGCCAGGAGCGCATCCACCAGGGACTTGTTCCCGGTCTGCGCAATCTGGACCAGCGTGTTGTTCAAGGTGGTCTTGCGGGCATCATCCCGGAGGAGCGAGGTGGACGACAGCAGGTTGAATCGACTGGCAATGGCCTGGGCGGCTTGGTCCGTGGTGCCATTGAACTGGCCCCCAGTGACATCCCCCACCACGTTCATGAGGTTGTCGCTGGACTGCTGGATGCCCTCCGTGATGGCCTTGGAGTTCATCGTCCGGGCGTTCGTGTCAAACACGTTCATGCGGAACGCTTGGTAGCCCTTATCGAAGCCCGCCACGGCAAACTGGTTCTGCCCCTCAAGCGCTTCATTGCGGCTCTTCGTGAGGTACTCGTCCACCTGCTGGGGATCGGTGAACTGGAGTTCGCCAGTCTGGATTTTCGACATGGTGTCCCGCTCCATGCCTTGCATCAGGTTCTCACCGTAGATGTGCTGGAGCGTGCCCTGGAAGGCTGGGGACTGGGAGGCCAGGATAGAGCCGTCTTTGATCTTCTGGCCCAGCTCACCTACGGTCATGGAGTCCGCTGTGTCTTGAGCCTTCTGCCGCTCCTGCTGATCCTCAGCGGAGCCGAACTGTTGGAGCGCCTGGGGGATCGCTGAGGAGCCAAGCGCCTGGGCCAGTTGGTTGGCCTTCAATCCAGCCGTATCGTCCAGGTGTGCCCGGACTGGCTGGAAGGCGATTGGGTTTACTTGCTCCATGCCCTGGACGCCAGGGTCATAGTTCACTTGTCCACGCATGTGGCCTCCTTATGAGCCATTAGGGGTTACGGTGGTTGAGCCAGAGTTGGCCCGTAGTTGGGTGCTGTAGGCCCCGAGTGCGCTGGAGCCGATGCGACTGGCAGCTTCCAGGTAGTTCGGGGAGTCCACGGAGCGGAGGGAGTTGAGCGCGCTTTGGATGCCGTAGTAGTTGTTCTGTAGCTGGGTGTTGTTGTTCGCTACGGTCGTGCTGTAGTTCTGCTCTACGGATTGGTTGTAGTTGTCACGCTGGGCCGAGAGGTCGGCCAGGAGTGCATCCACAGAGTTGCCCTCTACGCCTGCTTCACTCGCCTGGGCGCGCGCCGTGGACATAGCCGCTCGGGCCTTGAGGTTGTTCTGGTATTCCTGCTGGGACGCAGACTCACGGGCCTGCTCGTTCGCGTAGCCGGTCTGCGCTTGGTTGTCCTGATACGCCTTCAAGTCGTTCTCGGACTGCTGCTCTTCATACGCTGCGGTCGATTTCGCTTGTTGGTTCTGCTGGACCACGGACGCGGTGGTGCCAGCCGCTGCGATGGCCGTTGCGGCCCACGCTGCTGCTACGATGGTACACATGGGAATTGGACCTTCTGGAATTCCTGGAAGGCTTCGCCATCAGGGCCGAAGGGTTCCGGGTCACAGAACTCAAAGCCCAGCCAGCGTAGCCACAGGAGATGAACAGGGTTGCCCGTCCACGCCCGGTTCATGAGTACCGGACGCAGTTCGTGCATTTGGTTGATGTAGTCCCGGCAGTGCGCCAGGAATGTCTTGCGGGCCTTTGAAAGCTCGGAGGAAGCGAGCATCCACGGAGCGCCGACCATCTCAGTCAGCGGGGCCACGCCGAAGATGGCGACCACGCGCCCATGAACCAGGTAGGTCCAGGTGCGCAGCGAATCCATCTGCCCCAGGAGTAATGCGTCCAGGGGGTGCAAGCGGGAGGACTTCCAGATTTCATCCCGGTCCTCCTCCCGCATGTTGGCGGCCAGCTCATGGCAGTGTGCCGGTGTCGTCTCCAGTACCCACGCGACCTCAGACAGCCTGGCTGCGTTTGACAAAGAAGCCCTCCCAGTCAGCGCTCAGGAAGGCCGAAGGCATCGGTGAGCCGTTCTCGATGACGATGGTGGCATCCGTGTTCTGAGTCATGATGGGGAACGTGAACTTGCCGGTGCTCAGCTCTGCCTGTCCTAATGTGGCGCTCGGGGTGCCCAGTACCTTGCCCGAGTAGGTGTAGGTATAGGTGTCCCGATAACGTGGCGTCACCTTCACCTGGAAGTACCCGGTGTTGGCGAAGTTCACGGAAGCCTTACGAAGCTGGAGGCGGCCTTCGGTGTCGCTCTTGGTCCCCCCGCCTGCGCTTTGGGTCTTCACGGTGATGGTGCTTAGCTGGAAGCTGAACACGTACTGCCGACCGACGATTAGGTCCGAGGTGGTGTAATTCCCCTTCACCTTTGCCGTTGACCCATCCCACACGATTTCCGCGACCACGCCAGGCTTGAGGGTCTGCCCGGTGGCGGTCACAGCCATGTATGTCCCATCATCCATGGCCCATGAGTGCGGGATGGTGGTGTATCCATCGGAGTAGCTCAGGGTGTCCTTCGTGACGTACTGCTTGCGGTCCAGGTGAACCAGGTACGGCTCATTTGTCCCCAGGCTGTCCGTCGCTACGGTGAGCTTTTCGAAGTACAGGCCATCGGCACGGTTGATCGCCAGGAACACTTCGGAGTCCAGGAACTCAGCATTCAGGATGGTATCGGTGTCCGGGAAGGTCCATTTGCTCCAGGAGCTTTGCACCTTCGTGTCACCGTCCCAGTAGAACTTGTACACGTAGATCGAATGGCGGTCCCCGGTGGTGAGGACGCACAACATATCCTCAGAACTGGATGAGGCAATCTTGAACACACCCGAAGGGATGTACTGGGGGACGTGCGAGGCCACGTCCGTGGAGTCGTTGGAGACATCGTTCGTGTCCGTGAAGTATTCCCGGATGGCCGTCCAGTTCTCCCGGTCGGAGGCAAAGTAGACGTTCTTCCCCACGGACTGGGGAGTGGTCAGGGCGTTACACACGAACTCCGTGGATGGCTTGATGGAGATGGTTTTGGGCGTGAGGGTGTCCCCGTTGTCGATCAGGAATTGGACCTCATCGGAGAACAGCAGGAGTTGCTTATTGAACGACACCGCGTGCTTGAGGATCGCCACTTTGGTGTACGTGCTGGATACGTCGATAGGGTCGCTGTCCAGAAGCTCCGTCACGGTGGTGCGGTAGAAGTTCCAGTATTTCCCCGACTCCGAGAAAATCACGGCCTCATCGGCAAGGAACCCCAGGCGGTTCCGGTAGAAGACAACATCGTTGATTGTCCGGCCCACAAAAGACGGGTCTTCGTTAGTGTCCGCATCACCGGCCACTCTGTCCGTCCAGGTGGCAGCCTGGAAGGTGAAGGTGCCGTCCGCGTTACGGACCAGCGTGTGCGGCATGGTTGAGCCATCCAGGCCCAGCGCTACACCAGGACCGACACACTCACGCCACACGCCTGTGCTGTCAGTGCCAACATCGTAATAGACGTAGTAGTCGTCCGAAGAATCGCCGGGGTCGCCGGTAATTTCGAACAGGCAGCCACCGGCCTGGGTGCAGTTGGAAGGCAGCGTGGAGAACGACTGGACTACCTTTTTGTACGCCTTCATGGCGTTGTTGTTGAAGCCATCGTAACAGTCGATGGTGAAGTCCGCGGTGCTGGTGATGTACAGGCACGAGCCCGCACGCACGCATGTGAAGCCAGCGCTTTGGATGCCCGCCACCAGCTCAGTGGCGATGTAATCCGTGGAGGCCAGAGCGGTCTTTGTGGCATCGGACCCATCTGGGGTCGCGTATGTAGCCACAGTCACGCCGTTTAAGATGACCCCGTAGGTTCGCCCGTAGTTGCCTTGGATGACACTAATCAATGCCTCGGGCCCACGGGTTCCGCTCACTGCTGCGCGGTTCGCCACAGTGATGGCCTTGTTCACGATGAAGGTGTAGTCCGCCACAGTGATGGCCGTGAAGTCGCTCGCTGGGTCACTTGCTGCCAGGTAGCTGGTTCCGTCCGGGAAAGACACCGTGCGCTCAGAGCCGTCTACGGCAAATACACGGAGCCCTCCGTTGGTGATCGCTACTTGATAGCGTTCGGTGGAGTCACGGTTGATGGTGTGGACGAATGCCGACTCCAGTGGAGAGGCAGTCACTCGGGCCAGGTGGGTGGTCGGGGGGCGCTTCATCAGGCCCTCAGAAACGGTTGAGATGCCGTTCTCTTGGGCGTCCAGTTGGGAGGCCAGGCGGAGGGTGAAGGGCTGCTGGGAAACGCCGTTAACGAAGTTCGGAATAGAGGATGAGATTAGGGACATAGGCTATCGGTCAAGTACCCGCATTACGGAGTAGTTGCCGGTCAGCACGTTGTAGCCCCCGGTCTCCGAATCGTATTTTCGGATGGCGACCAGGGCCCGCGTTTCGTCCTTCTCGGTGAACCCGTTGAGGACATCAGAGCCCACGTTCCGCTGCTGGAAAACACGGGAGGCCCGGATGGTGATGTAGTGCCGCACCGATTGGGGAAGTTCTGCGAAGTCCAGGAGAACGACCATATCCACGGTGATCGAGGAGCCGAACTCATACGTGTGGTTCTGGCGGTCGTAGATGCGCGTCCCTCGGAGTGTGATGTCCAGGGTGGCGCTCTTCCCGCTTGGCGTGACCTCCAGGCAATTGCCGGGAACGGTGATGTACTTCGTGAGGAGAGCCGGAGTCAGCTTGTAGTTGCGCTCAGTGTTGAACTGCCATCCAGGCGATTGCACGTCGATGGTGACTTCGCGGAGGACTGAGCGTGCGATGGCGGCATCCGCTACGGGAAGGCCATCATCCAGGGAGTTGACTGGCGACTCGCCAATGGTATTGAGCATGATGTTTACGGCATCTAGCTCGGTCGTTTGGGCGAGTGTCTTCATTTTCTAGGCACGAAAAAAAAGCCCCACACAAGGAAGTCCTTGAGTGAGGCTAGGTTGGTGGTTAGGCGGTTTTCAGCTCGACAGCGGCTGCTGGGCGGAGGATGCCGTGGCCCATGGCGTACTTGGCGACCATGAGGGTGCCTTGACGGCGGATGTCGTAGTCCGACTCCATCGCCAGGTCCATCAGCTTGACGGTGCCGACTGCGGCCTTGTGCATGACCAGGGCTGCGGTGCTGGTGGCATCTACAGCGTACTTGTCGCTGGTGCCTGCGGTCAGCGCGGTGCCGCCATTCGCAACGGTGGCGATGTTGGAACCGAACGGAGCGTGAACAGCTTTCACCAGGTTGATGCCCGCCACCTGTGGCAGTTCGCCCTTGGCATAGCTGCCTTGGCCGCCCCACAGGGAGTTCATCAGTTTGGTGTTCTGAGCCAGCATGTAGTACGCCGCTGGGGTCAGGTAGGCGTAACGCTCATCAGCCGGGATGAATTTCTCATCTAGCTTCTGCGCGGCTGCGAACAGTGCAGCTACCAGGGCTTCGCCAGTGGTATCGGTCAGCAGCGCGGAGTCAGTAACCGAACCGCCACCAGCTTCGGTCGAAACCGGGGCCGATGCGCGGGCAGCCAGGACGCCCAGTTGCAGGATGTGCTTGTCGTAGGTGTACGACAGGGCGCGGCCCATCTCAGTCGAGTACGGACCACGGACATCGTAGTGGTTCATGGCTTCGTCGATGGAAGCGATGAATGCGTGCGAGATAAGCAGGTCGTCAATGGTGATGACTTGCTCGTTCGCAGGCACGCTCAGGCCAGCAATCTCAGCGCCCGGAGTGTGGTACTGGGCCGAGATTTTGCCCAGGATTGGGAACTGGGCGGACTTGCCGCTGGTAATGGTGCGGACCAGGTGCTTGTCAGCGGTGACGCACGACTCCTGGAAGGCAGTCAGGACTTCGCCCGAGAACACTTTCAGGAACAGCGCTTTGGCATCGCCGGTCAGGTTCGCTTGGCCCAGGCGGGAAACAGTTGCATCAGACATTGAGGGGTGAATCCTTGAGAAAAAGTCGATGGAGCGAGCCGGGGTGAATCCCGTGGCCCGCGTTGCCACCGCGCAGGGGCGCAGTGCGGCTGGACTTTTCTGTTGCTTCTCAAGGTGCTGAGGCGGCCCGTATTAACGGCTACGGGCCAGGCCGGGTGGATCAGTTGTCAGCGACAACGGCACCAGATACAGCGGCAGTGCTGGAAGCGCTGGTGGCGCTAGCCAGGGTCGAAACAGCGGCAGATGCCACTGCCTGGATTGCATCGGCCTTGGTCACGGTGCCGTCAGCGGCAACTTCGGAGACCAGGTTCGCCAGGACTTTTGCCAGGAACGACTCAGCGTCTACGGCTACGGTTTTCAAAAAGCTCATTGGGGTGTTTCCTTTTGTTGGGTTTGGGTTGGGAGTTGAACCAGGCCGGATGGCTGGGTCACGTTTGCGGCCAATGCGTAAGCACGCACGGCCCCATAAATTACGGAGCGTTTCCACAGGGGAACTCCAAGGTCGGTCATGGCCTGGAGCAAGATTCCATCGCACTCTTTTCGGGTGATGCGTATTGGCACACCGGCTAGTTGCACGGTGAGGGTCTCGCACAGGTAGTCATGGACGATTGCCGCCTGGCCGTAGGTGCCCCATGGGGGGATCATTGACCAGAACGGACGGGGTACAGAGGCCCCATCAGTGATGAAGCCAGCGGGGACATCCACATACCGGCCAGTCCCAATGGGACCGATCCAGTAGCGAAAGGACGAAGACGCCCAGTAGTCCACGCCATCCACTTCCTCCATCCACTTGATGGAGAAGTGTTCGTCGGTGAAGCCGCTCATTGTTATTTTTCTTATTGCGGCCAGGCGTCAGAAGACGTTGGAACGGAGGAGCTTGGCCTGGACTTTGGCACGGTATGCCGGGTCACTGCGGTAGCGCTTGTCGCTCATCGCCTCAGTCACCTGGGAGGTGGATTCGAAGACATCGGCTGCGGCTGCTTTGCCGCCACCAATGAGATTTGGTTCGGTGCCAATGGCGGCCCGGTACTGGGCGTTGAGGCCGTTAACGGCCAGCTTCGCTTGTTCCAGGTTGCCATTCACAGCGGTGTTGAAGGCTTCAATTTGGGCCGGTGCCAAGTTGGCCTTGGCCCATGTGACCAGGCTTGCGTACTCATCGACACCGCCAGCTTCCCCCTTGATTGCGGAGATGTGCTGGTCTGCCAGAGCCTGCTGGCCTGCTACGTATTGATCGACCACGCCACGCGGATACCCCGCTTTAGCCAGTCGTTCATAGCTTTCAGAACTCAGTGCGCCAGTTCGGTCGAACTCCTGGGAGAACTCAGCCAGGTCCAAGCCTTTCGACTCAAGGGCCTGGCTCGCCTCATCCGGGGTGGCCGTAGAGGGTTCGGGCTCTACGGGCGCTGCTGGAGTTTCGGCGGCAGGTGCCTTGAGGTCGGCGTAAGCTTTTGCCAACTGATCCCAGGAATCGAAGCCTTCGGGCAGGCCCTCGGGGCGCTCTACGGTTTCAGCAGGGGTCGTGATGTTGTCGCCTACCGGGCCAGCATTGGCCTTGTCGATTGCGGCAATCATTGCCTCATCATGCCCTTCGGGGGCAGACGGGTTCGGGGTTACGATTTCAATGCTTTCCATTAAAGGTCTTCGAGAACGCGGCCATTAGCGAACACTCGGTATCGCTTGGCCTGGGGGTTGATGTTGAATTGAACTTGCTCTGCGCCCTCACCGAAGTATTCGATAAGGGGCTCAGGGACTGCGCCCTCTTCGGGCTCTTTAGGTTTGCGCTTGGCTGCCATCGGGTTGGCCTTTCTCCATCATGCGACCAGCGGCCTGCACTGCCGGGGCTACGCCCGACTGCATTGCCTGCTGCATCTGTTGCTGTTGTTGTTCCTGCTGGACCTCTTGGTCGGTCTTCACCAGGCCGTCTGTGTCGATCCCGAGGGCGGTGGCCCTGCGGGTCATGTAGTTGCCCCAGTTGATCCGGGAGGCGGCATCAGGAATCTGCATGATGGTGGAGATGAACTGGTCCAGTTTGGTCAGGTCATTGCCACGTCCAAGGGCCTCCATACCCGTCACAATGGTGGGGCTAACGGTGCCCTTGGGCAGCTCGGGGAGCTTCTTGCGGCGCTGCATCGAGAACATGATGCGGTTGACTAGCGGAAGCTGGAATTCTTGGCTGAGGATGGAGTAGACACCGCCCAAGGCGGCTTCCAATTCCCCGGCCATGTACCGGATTTCTTCGGCTGTAACTCGCTCACCATTCCGCTGAATCGCGGAGTTCAGCATGAATGCGAACTCAAGGCGCTCAGTGATGGTGTTGATGGTCTCCAGTGCCACACGGAAGTCACCGGACTTTTGAAGCTGGAGGGCCTGGACATCAGATGCCACGCCATCCACAAATTCGCCATTCGGCGCTTCGGCCAGTTCACTGGAGCTAGTGACCCCGTTGGGGTTCACCAGGAACAGGACTTTGGCGGAGGCTGCGGAGCCTTCCACGATGGCCTGGGAGAGACCTTCCAGCGACTTGATGTCGCCCAGGTACTCTTCCACATAGGAGCGGCCATAGTTCTCACCGTCGATCTTGACGAATCGAATCGGGAGCCAGGCGCACTTGTCTTTCGGGTACGTGCCTCGGGAGCCGGGGACAATCTGGCCCTTAACCTCCTGATACACATTCCAGGTCTCACCTTTGAGGGTGATGTGGGTGTAGATCGAGACGTTCTTGTTATGGTCTCGCGGGGTGTCGCCGGAGTCATCGCCAGGTTCGACTAATGACCGGGCCTCTTCTGGCAGTACCGCCAGGGAGACCTCCTCCTTGACCACGATGTCCAGGACGTTACCCATGGGGTCACGCCGGACCACGTAGCGGTCAAGGGGGTAGAACTTCATGCCGCCCTGCTGAGGCAGGTACACAAGGCCGTTGCCGCCAACAATCAAATGCTTGAGCAACTCAAAACCAGTCACGCGGATGGCGGTGGTTTCAATCTCGGTTTGCACCGCTCGCTCAATCTTCGCCAGGCCCGCTTGGACATCGGCGTGCATCTGAGGATTGCTTGTCAGCTTCTCTTCGGTGAACTCGTCGATCTCCAGGCGGAAGAACGGAGAGTTCGGTGGGAGCAAGGCCATGAGTAACTTTGCCCCGAGGTTGTTAACGCCTCGGGCGGCCACCGCTTGCCATGGGGTGTAGAACTTCGTGCCACTTGCGTGACCGGCAGGCGGGATCAGGGTTGGGATACTGTACTTGGAACAGTCCCGTGCCCTCTGTAGGAAGGTCTCGCGGTCTGGTGCGAGCTTGGCATAAAGACTAGCGGCAAGGCCCCGTTCGGGTTCTTGCTCGGTCTTCGCCATGGGGTCTCGTTATAGAGGGATGTTCAGCCCCGAAGAGCTACTCCCGGTGGATGCTTGGGTCAGGTCGATGCGAAGGGACTTGCGCCCGTTCGCTGCGGACTGAGCCTGTTGGGTATCGGTGCTTTCTGCGGTGTTACTTGTCGCAGGCGCGGATTGCACCGTGGGCGCGGCTGGGGCAGGCGTTGGGGCCGCTACAGTCGTCTTAGGTGTGCTTGAGTGCGAACACATTATTGTGATTCCAGAACAGTGGTGTTTTGGATGTCGAAGCGGCTACGCAGGAGTCGGATGACTTCTTGCTGTCCTTGACGGATGTTCACTTCATGGATGGTGATGTGAGGGTCTACAGGCAGGACGTTGGGGAATCGCTTCTCCAGCTCCACCAGCAGCTCACGGGGAACGTTGGGGAATCTTTCCGTTTTCACGGCTCGTTAATCCTACTGTGGTCCCCCGACTATTCGGCGGGACATTGCGGCGATTCTGGCGTTAAACCAGCGGCGTACCGCGTAGCTGCGCACCACGGAAATTGCGGTGTAGACCAGGCCCATGAAGAAGTTGTCCCTTAGCGAGACGTGCATTCCGAACATCGGCAGGACTACCAGGTTCGCCAGGTAGTTGATGCCGAAGCCGATCATGGTATTGATCCCGGCTTCGATCAGGGAGCTTCGGCGGGACTGGCTCATGCCGGGTAGCAATCCCCGTCTTCGCACTCAAGGCTTACGTGCCAGTCGTCATCCTCCAGCTCATCGGCTGCGTTTTCGGCCTCAGCCTTGGAGTTGGCGGTTACGACCACGTTGGCCTCATAGCGGCCCCAGCGGGTTACAAGGTACTCACGCATTGGCGGGCTCCTGGATGATGGTGTGCATGTTGTTCACGCAGGCAGTGCAGATGATTGCGCTGTTGCGGTAAGAGGGTCGGAAGAACGCCAGTGCGCCCTTCGGGATGATGGCATCGCAGGTACGGCAGGAGGCGTTGTCGCGTTCTGCAGGACGGTATCGGGCTCTCAGCATTCGGAATCCTTAACGGTGTGGTGGTACGGGGTTTTGTCCGCGTGCTTGGCTGCCAGGCGGCCTACGTGGACGGTGAGGTTGTCGAAGAAATGGCCGATAGGTGCCCGTGGTGGGCGGTCATCGGTGAGTTTCCCCATGGCCTGGCTATCGACCAGGATGTTCAGGCAGGCCATCGCCATTGCCAGGTGGGGTAGCCCGTTATCCGGGTCGATGTCTTCGCCGTGGAACCACTTGCTCAGGTGCCGCTGGGCTGCATCCACGTAGATCGAGGCGCGGACACCAGCGATGCGCCAGTTCCATTTGCCGTACTTGAGGGCACCGTCCAGGTGGGCCAGGGACTGGAGCGCTACGGCGGTCGATGGGACCAGGGACAGCGGCAGCTTGGTTGCGCCAATGCCATCCTTGGGGTTCGTGTCCTTGAGGACAGGGACTTCTACAGCGGGGATCATCTCGGTACTCATGGGGGTCCATCGGTTGTAGGCAGGGCCACAGCCCTTGCAGACGTTGGGTTCGGTCGATTCCAGGGAAGCGCAGGACGCGCAGTTCATTACGGGGTCCACAGCTTCACCTGTTGATTTTTGAAGTCGTAGTCGGAGGCACGGAGGATTCGGGCCACGCGGGCCTGGACCAGTGCTTCCTCTTCACAGAGGCCGGCCTTATCGAAAGCGGCCACTACGGTTTCCCAGGTGGGGGACTTGTCCAGGAGCCGCTTGGCAGCCACTGGGCCAATGCCGGGGCAGCCGGTATAGCCGTCCGTGGTATCGCCCATGAGGGTCTGGTAGAGGTGCCAGTAGTCGGCCTCCTCTTCTGTCACCTCAAAGAAGGTGTCGGTGTTGAAGTTGTAGTGGTGGCCGGGGACTGTCTTGAAGTCCTTGTCGATGGAGGCGACCACGATTTCCTCACCGAACTTACGGGTCCGGGTCAGGAGAATCCCACACACGTCATCTCCCTCCAGGGTGGGCTTGGTGACAGACGGGAAGGTTTCTTGAGCCCAGGCCGTGAGGTGAGCCCGGAGGAGCGGCTGGACGGTTTTGTTGCGGTTGTGCTTGTAGGTCGGGAGAACGGTCTTCCGCCAGTTCACCTTGTCCGAGAAAACAAGAAGGGCCTCATCGGCCCCCGTTTTGTCGATCAAGTTTTGAACCATCCCGGTGAAGGTGGCTTCGCCATCCTCTTCAAATGCGTGGAGGGTCCAGAGGGCTCGTTCGCCCTCCTCATCGCCTCCCCAGCGGATGGCTTTCTGGTTTACTACTGCTGCTTGGACGGATAGGACATCGGCGTCGATGATAACTCTGCGCACTCGCGAATCTCTGTCAGGTCTTCTTGGAAGATGAAGCCGTATTGGCCGAAGAGCTTCACTAAGTCAGCGCCCAGTTCCGCATCGAGCGGACGTGCTGGGTACTCCAATGCGTGCTTGGTGCCGTTCACGTCGATGGTGATGGTCCAGGGGGTCAACATGGGAGTGCCTCTCTAACTTAGTGAAGTGATGGGGTCACAGGTAATCGTTTTCCCGTAGCAGGTCAAGGCCGGTGCCAGTGACACGCCACTTGCGACCATACTGGCCGTGACCTTCCAGGGTGCTGAGCAAGCCCAGCGATGCCAGCGAGGCTACTGCCTGGGCTTCGAAGCGGGCGAAGTCCGATTGGATCTTGAAGGGGCTCTTGAAGGCTTCGTACAGGACTTCCAGGAGAACAGGGTCTTTCGTCATTTTCTTTACTCGTTAGTGTGTTTCGGCCCAGTTCAGGCCCATTTTTGATTCACCGGCCAGGGGGCACCGGAAGTTGAAGGCTTCGCCTGCTTTCGCCACGCAAGCCTCAGCCGCTTCCCGCACGATGGCCGCGATGGCTTCGTTACGGCAGGCAATCTGTACTTCGTCGTGGACCCAGGCGCAGAAGGCATAGTCGCCATCCCAGCCGTGTTTCAGCCCGCGTGCCTGGAGTTCGTCATCCAGGAACACAAGCCATTGCTTACAGGCCAGCGCACCGGCCCCTTGCAGGAGGTAGTTGAGTGCCGCGTGGGCGGACTTGACGTGAACGTGGCGACCATCCAGGCCGACCAGGTGGCCGCGCTTGGCTGCCTCTTTCACTGCCTTGACCAGCTTTTTCAGGGCTGGGGTTTTGCGCAGGAAGGTTGCTTTCAGCTTCTTGCCAGCGGCCTTGAGCGCCTCTTCGTCCGGGTTGTCTTGCCCGTTGAAGAACACGTCCAGGAGGTGCTGGTAGTCGAGGCCCAGCGCCTTTGCCTTGGCGACCATGCCGTAAACAATGGTCCCGACCTTTTCATCACCGGCTCCGTAGAGGAAGGCGTAAATGAAGGTCTTCGCACCATCGCGGTACAGCTTGTGTAGCGTGTTGTGGTCGTCTCGCTTCTCGCTGGTGATGCCCATGGCCTGGACGTTGGCCCAGTGGATGTCCCCGTTTAGGAGGATGTCCACGTACTTGCCGCCATCGTAGCGAGCCATGAAGTGAGCCAGGCAGCGCAGCTCCAGGCCCGAGGCATCGGCACCGACCAGGAGCCAGCCGTGGGGCACGGTGAACAGTTCGCGGCAGTCGATCCCGTAGGGCGAGCCGGACGCAGGCACCTGGGCCACGTTCGGGTAAGCGTGAGTCGCTCGCCCGGTGGCCGCACCGTTGGGGTTCACGGAGCCGTGGATGCGGCCCTGTTTCTCCACCAGCATCCACGCCTGCTTCCCTTCGGCCAGTTGCGAGATGCGCTTGGCGACCAGGAGGTATTCGGTCAGGAGCTTGCACGGCGGGTAGTTCAGCTTGGACATCACTTCGTCGTCCACCTGGGGCTTGCCGCCCTTGGTGAACTTCTCAGGAACCCAGCCGTAGAGGGCCGTGAGCCGGTCAGCGATGTGGTCCCGAGAGGACGGGTTGAACTCCACAATCTTGACTTTGGTGTACCGGGTGCCCTCGGTGTACTTCTCAAACCATCCCACTTGCGTAAACGCGGGCTGGCCCTTGAGTTTCACGCGGCGCTCAGTGTTGCCACGGGGGTCTTCGATGAAGACTCGCCGGGTTTTCTTGGTGAGGACTTCGCCTGCGGGTGCGTGCCAGAACTTGAAGAACTCTTTCAGCTCGCGTTCCAGGTCGCCCCTACGCTGCGCCAGTTTGGCGTACAGGATGGCTGCCTTCTCACGGTTGAAGTGGAAGCCGTTGCGCTCCTGGGCGGCCATGAGCCAGGCCACTCGGTGTTCCAGGGCCAGTGCCCGTGGGGAGTAGTTCTTGCCGAGGATTCGCTTCCACAGAGCGGAAGTCACCACAACGTCCTGGACGCAGTAGTCGAGCATCTCTTGCGAGAACTCCAGCCACTCCATGCCGTCCACGTAGGCATCGCCCATACGCGCCTTAAACTCGGTTGCGTACTCGCCTTTCATCAGGCGCAGGCGGTAGCCCCAGGCTTCCAGGGAGTGGGAGCCGAAGAGCTTGCCGGGGAGGACTGCTTTTTTGAGGAGGCCGGTGTCGGTGTCCTTGATGTTCGACCAGATGAGTCGGGTGCAAACAAGGGTGTCGATGACCAGGGCGGGGTTCACGATGAAGCCGGGGTACAGCTTCTGGATAACGGGGATGTCGTACTTGATGACGTTGTGGCCGCCGATGAAGCGGCCTTTGGAATGTTGCTCCTGGAGCCATTTGACTCCCATGGCGATCAGGCCAGGCGGGAATTTCTTAACGTCCCCAGTTGCCGTGTCTTCAATGACAAGGCAATGGATGACGGAGACTGCCTCCAGGAACCCATTCGTTTCGAGGTCGAACAGAAGGGGTTCTTGCATTGGTCCCCCAGTCAGCAGGGGGTAGGCGTTTGCCACAGCTCTTGGAAGAGCGTGCAGGTATCGGCCAGGGCATCACACAGGCCACAGTAAAGGCCCTTGATGGCTTCGCCCAGGATCATGATTGGCACCAGGGGCAGCGCGATCATGACTCGGGTGAGCGGGTAGCGGTTGAGCCAGAACGGGCGCAGGTTGGATTCAGTGGACACGGATTTGCTCCAGAGTGGTTTCGTCGTGGATGTACTCGGGGTACTTCTCTTGCAGGCGGGACACGCGCTTGAATGAGCGGCGCTCCTCCAGGTCGCTTTCACAGCGGAGGATTCGGAAAGCCTTGTCCCGGACGCCCTCTTCGAAGGCCGGGGAAACGTGCAGGGAGTAGCCGTCATACGTGGCGCGGGACAGGTTCAGGTCGAACGAATCGGCCAGTTCTTGCGGGGTCATGAAGTCGGCCAGGATCAACTGGACAGGCAGGCCCTGTACGTCCTGGAGGAAGTCCCAGGCACCGTGCATATCCTTGCGGCCATACAGGGCGAGGAACGCGGGTTGCTTCACCTTCACGGTGAGTTCGGAGTCCAGCTCGGTGTGGTCAATGCTGCGCATGAACACGTCGATGTCCTTGATCGGGCGGCCCAGGAGGGCATCCCGGACGGCCCCGCCACCGATGACCGGGTGGGAACCAGGGAACTCCCAGCGCACCAGCTCCAGCGCATCATCGAAGAGCGGCTGGAGGTGGCCCGGAAGCTTCCATTCAGGAGAGGACAAACACGATGACGAAGATGATGAAGAGGTAATAGCTGGCATCACTCATCCCTCCCCCTCACAGAAACGCAATGAGGCCGTGGACGGCCCCGATTGGAGGGAAGGCGATACCGACAATGCCCAGGAGCATTGCGTCACCACACTGGTGGAAGGTCCAGACAGCGTTGTAGACCCAGCCGAAGCACAGGCAGAGAACGACGAAGAGGTAAGTCAGAATCAGGGGCATAGGGTTTCTCTCAGGCACAAAAAAGGGCCCGCTTGGGGCCCGTGTGGTGGTGCGTTGGGATCAGTGCTTGGTTTCAGCGCGGTAGCCTGCTACCAGATACTCCAGAGCGGCGCTGCCGTTTTCTTCGGTGCAGACGTACAGGCGCACACCAGAAACGGTTTCGCGGTGGGTGTACGTGGCACGGCGCATGTGGCGCGATACCGGCTCAGAAGGCAGCACATTGAAGCGCGGGGTCTCCATCACCGGGAATTCGATATGGGGGACGCCCTGGACGAACATGCGGCGTCCATCAACTGGGCCGCCGATCATCAGTGCGGGAAACGTAGAGTTGCGCATGGGGTTCCTTACAGCCGGAATTCGTCCAGCAAAGCGTTCAGGTAATTGCTCAGTTCGTAGCGGTTGGTGAACACGTTGCAGTCACCCTCATTTGCCAAGCCCAGGATGTTGTCTCGGGATCGGACGATGACGCCGTTGTCTACGCGCTCAATGCGCAGGGACAGTTCTTTCAGCCGTGGTGGCCGTGGTGTTGAAGTCGCCATGGCTTACCTGCGGGAGCGGAAGCTGGAAAAGCTGGTGGTGCGGTAGCTGTAGCTGGCTCGCGGGGCCACGTAGGCCGGACGCGGGGCAACATATGCAGGTCGTGGGGCAACATACGCCGGACGCGGGGCCACGGTGGTGGCTCGGGTATTGGTCGTGGTGTTGTTCACGATAGTGGTGTTATGGACCACTGGTGCAGAAGCTGAGGCGCTGCCCAGCATGTGCCCCATCATCATGCCGGTGAGCATGGCGTTGGAGTTGTCCTGGACCACGACAGGGGCCGCGACCACGGGGGCAGCTTGGACAACTGGAGCGACCACGGGGGCCGCAACCACTGGAGCGGGAGCTTCGACCACGGGGGCCTGTACAACGGCTGGGCTGTAGCAGGTGTGGCGCTCACAGGCAGCCAGGGAGAGTACGGCCAGGGCCGCGAAGATCAGCTTGCGCATGGGTCAGTCCAGGAGCTTGGAGATACGGGAATGGATCATCGAAGCGCGATCAGCCAGGGCGTATTGCATATCGGCATGGTCGTGCAGGTCGCAGGCGGTTTGGCGGGCCTGGCGTGCGGCTTCGCTATGGCAGGCTTCGGCCTGGCTCAGCTTTTCCAGGGTGCGTTCCAGGTCAGATACAGCGGACGCGGTGGTCTGCGGGAACACTTTTGCCATCAGGCGTTTCAACATGGTGGTATCTCCAGTCAGAATTCAGATTCATCTTTGAAAGGTGAGGACGGCTCTGGCGCTTCGGTGAGCGAGAGCAATCCAGTGTCGCGGTCGTAAGCCAGGTACAGCACTTCCCCGGTCGCTTGGCCGGTGTAGCGGTCCTTGAGGATGCGGAAGGTGGTGGTTTGGCGAACCACGGGGTCTTCGGCCTGTTGGTCACGCTCAAGGCCGAACATGAAATAGCTCCAGAAGCCGATGGCACGGGAGCCTTTGAAGTGGCGAATCGTTACCCGTCCGCCTTCCTCATGGGGTTTGCCCTCGGGGGTGGTCAGGTGGGAGATGAACGTGATGATGATTCCCAGCTCGTTCGCCAGGCCCGCCATCTCTTTCATGATCTGCTCAAGCGAGCCCTTCTCATCTGCCGTGTCAGCCATCGCAGTGAGGTGGTCGATGTAGATAAGCTTGATGCCCTCGGAGACAGCCATGTAGCGCACCTTGCGCTTCACAATGTCCCACTCGGTTTCACCAAATGCGTCATACATGACCAGGTTTTCGCCCAGTGCATCTACGGCTGCATCCAGTTCCTCATCGGTCCAGCCAGCGGTTTCCTTGGGAACGTGGAAGCGTTTCCCGGCGATCTTCCCGGCCACACGCTTGGCGGTCTCGGTCGGTTTCTGCTCCAGGAAAATGGTGCCTACACGCTCGCCCAGGACTTGGATGTCGTAGGCGATTTGCTGCGTGAGGAAGTCGGTCTTGCCTACACCAGTACCCGCGCCCAGCCCGTAGACTTCGCCATAGCGGCGTCCATAGGTGAGTTGGGTGAGTGGATCAAGGAACCATGGCAAGCCCATGACCAGGGCCTTGCGAATCTCTTCGCGGAGGTCTCGGACGTTCACTACGCCATCAGGCCGGTACAGCTTTGCGTTCCAGATGGCTGTGACGATTTCCTGCTCACGGCCCGCTACCAGAAGTTCGTTGGCGTCCTTCATGGATAGCGTGGCGATCTTGCACTTGCCTGGGCTGAATAGCTCTGCGCATTCCTGCGCTGCTTCGCGGCCCGGTTCGTCCATATCGAACATGAGGATGACTTCTTCGAAGCTCTCCAGATATTCGATGTTTCGCTGAATGGCCTTGCGTGCTGCTGGGGCCCCGTTCGGGAGCGACACCACAGGCCACTTGTTGTTTTGCACCTGGGAGACGGACATCGCATCCAGCTCGCCTTCGGTGACAACAATCTTCTTGCCCCCACTCGCCCAAAGGTTCTGGCCGAAGAGGGTTAACTTTGCACCATCGCCCAGGATGGCGAAGCCTTTGTCCTGATCGCGCAGTTTCTGAGCGACCATCACACCACTGTTGTCGAAGTACGGGGCAACTTGGACTAGCCGCCCACGCACCTCACTTACGAAGTATCCGAACTTTCGGCAAGTCTCCAGGGTAAGTTTGCGCTTCATCAGCGGCTTGAATTCGCCGGAGATTAAACCTTCCATTCGTTTCGTTCGCCCTCCAGTAGTTGGGGTCTCGCCATCGCCGTGAACGTAATGCTCACAGGCAAAGCAATATTGGTGGTTGTCGGTGTAGATAGAGTTGGCATCACTTGAACCACAGTTTTCACAGGGCAGGTGTCGCACGAACTCACTCTCTGTTTCATGCTTTCGATTTTTCATGGGCAATAAAGAGGGCCAGCCCGGAGGCCAGCCCTTTATCAGAGTTGAGTGATAGACGTGGCGGCTGCCATATCCAACTGAGGGCCCACGGCTTTTATAAGTTGGCCGCTACCCACGGTTTAACGTCGAAGCTCGGGCAAGCCTTGGCTACTTTCGGGAAGTCCCGGTGGCCTTGGATTGTCGCGTTGGGGTATTTCTCTTTCAGTTCGCCCAGCAGGTGCTTGAGACTTGCGAATTGCTCGGGCGTGAAGTTGTTCTCGGGGACGTCGATGTCCGCCTCGGTGACTCCACCGGCCATGCAGATGCCTACGGAGTTGATGTTGTGGCCCTCTACGTGAGCGCCGATTTGATCCAGCTCGCGGCCCTCCTCGACCACGCCATTACGGCGGATGACGAAGTGGTAGCCGATGCAACGCCAGCCCTTGGCGCGGTGCCAGCGATTGATGTCAGCGGCTCCGATGTCTTGGGATGGGCGTGTGGCGCTACAGTGAACTACCAGGTAGTCCGTCTCAGCGCGGGGCTTAGTTCCAGCGTTATAGGTCATTGTTATTGTTCTTTGCTGAGGCCCTTGATGATCGACAAAGAGGCTTCGTTCACCGGCTCATTAAGCCAGGCGTGAGGAACCAACTTGTCGGCATACTTAAAGCCATTCTTGCTGCACCAGTCCGCGTAGGTGGTGGTACTGCGTTTATTTATTTTTGTTTTTGAGTTGGAGAAGACAAAGCGCACGTCAAGTTCGGGGTGCTGAGCTTTAACCAGGAGCTGCTTTTGGCGGTCCTCGGTCAAAAAACGGCCCTTAGTTTCGACGATGATGCCGTTCGCCAGTGCGAAGTCCGGGGTGTACTTGTGAACTTTCGCAGGCCGGGTATATGGAACTACCAGACTTTCGAAAGTGAAGCCCATGCCGACAGCCGTTAACTGGTCTGCGGCACGTTCTTCAAGCCCGGAGCGGAACCCATACTTGAGTCCCACTTGTTCGGCATCCAGGGGCGGCTTAGAAGTCTTCTTCGTAAGTGTTGCTTTCGCCACCTTCTTCCTCTTCTTCGAATTCGTCCTTTTCTTCTTGTTCTTGTTCGGCCACGGATTCGGCATCGAAACCGCCTTCCTCTTCACCGAAGCCGTATTCGCCAGCGGACTTGTTGCCGCCACTGCGCAGTTCGATGACTTGGACTGCGTTCAGGCGCAGCTTGATACCGGCCAGGGCGGTGCCTGGGATGAAGTACGGGGCTACTTCGAAGCTCACTTTGCCTTCGGTGCCGCCCCAGATGTCTGGGACTTTCAGCATCGGCTTGCCCTTGGCGTCAAACAGGGCTGGCTTGCGGGTCCACACGGAGCCGTCTTTCTTCGACTTGCCCGATGCAGCCATTTTGATGTTGAAGAACAGGCGGCCAGTCGGCTCCTCGGTCTCCTTGTCGTACTCCTCGGTGTACAGAGGCTGGACGGTCACGTCTTTCAGCTTCTTGCGGGCTTCGATCTTGAGCTTCTTGAACTCTTCGCGGCCATTTTCGATGGCGGCTTCGTGAAGCGGTTCCAGCTTCGCCAGGAAAGGCGCGGCCTCTTCTTGAGTCAGGATCAGGGTGACTTTGTACTCACCGTCCGGCTTCGGGTACTCATCGGTGCCGAAGTCAGGCTTGGTCAGTGCCGGGTAGCGGAAAATGCCACGCGGCGAGGTCATGGTTACGTTCTTGGGGCGTTTCTGATAGGACATTTTGGTACTCGTTTTGTGTGTGCGTGTTAGCGGCTGTGGCGCGCTTCCAGGGACGGAAGGTCAAAGCCTTGTTCAATCAACTCAGCGGCGAGGGCCATTGAGATGGAGCGACCCATGCCCCAAAGCGCGATTGCGCGGCCCAGGGCGGAGTCGTAGTTCTCGGGTTCGTTGCGTTGGTTATCTGCGGTGCCGAAGCGATTCATTGCGGTTCTCTCGATACGGCCACGGAGTTGTAGCCTGGGGTTATCCGTTGGGGTTGCCTACGGGGCCCAGGCGCACGTTTCCCGTTCCTCTGCACCGGCACGGTGGAGGCTCTATGGCAAAGGTCGGGGGAGTTGCGGGTGGTCCGTAGAGGTGTTGCGAAGGTGTTGCTGGTTCATCCGAGGCGTTGCGGCACTGGCACGGTGGAGGCTCTATGGCTGCTGCTGCGGATGAATGGGGAAAATTGGGGTGGTCTCGGGATCGGCTCAAATTTGAGCGGATGTCGCACTGGCACGGTGGAGGCTCGGGCGGAGACTGGGGTGTTGCGGCTTGGTTATCCGAATGTGGTCCCTCGGGCCCGGCTCAAATCTGAGCTGGGGTCGCACTGGCACGGTGGAGGCTCTGGCGGAGGGTTGCGGCTCGGTTATCCGAATGTGGCCCCACGGGAATTACCAGGGGGCCATTCGGAATGGTTCATTAATGGAAACGTTCCTTTTGTGGTTTGTTTCCATCAATGAGAACGATCAGGCAAAACAAAAACGCGACTCTGCTACGGCTGCCAGGCTCAGGCTGCCGCGCTTCGGTAGTTCTGCGAGCTTGGCCCGCGCTTTGTCGCTCAGTTGCGCGGCCAGTTCATCCCGGAAGCGCTCCAGAACGGCGGTCTCTTCGTACATTTCAATGAATGCCTTACGGACGGTCATGAAGAACAGCTCGGTTTCCCCGGCGGTGGTGCCGAAGCTGTCATGGATCATCGCAAAGCTCTTCAAGCCGGACTCCACGCCACGCACAACGGTGAGCATGAGGTGGGCGGCATCGCAGCTATGGACGAAGTTGGGGCTGATCCCCTGCGACTGCTTGCGCTTGTCCAGGGAGTCTTGCTCCTCGTTCATCAGGAGGCGCACACGGGCCCCGTTGATGGCCGTTTTGACGCGGCGAGCTACCACGGAGTTGTACGCCTGCATCACTGGGAAGCCCACGGCAGTGGTCCAGCACACCGGCAGTTCCTCTTTGGCGGCCAGGGTGGCAGCGTCCTGGAGCCACTTCATGGCTTCACCGGCTTTGACCAGTACCTGATTCACGGCTTCCCAAATGGCCTTTGCCATCCAGCCAGCGGCCCGGAAGCCATCCCCGGTGAACGGGAAGTGGCGAGCGTCCACGTTGCCTTCGGCATCGGTGGCCTTCTTGCGCGCTGGGTCCAGGATGTCCTCCATCACTTGGTCCTTGAAGCCGTACTCCTTGGAGCCGTAGGCCAGGGTCATGACGGAGCGCTTCGTGACTTTGCGGTTGATGCCGAAGCGGGTCCACTGCTGGGCCAGGTTCTTCGTGCCCTCCTGGACGTATGCCTTGCCATCAGCATCATGCTTGAGAACGTCTTCGGTGCCGTGCTTGGCATCATGGATAGCCCGTTCGATGACCTTTTTCGCTACCAGTCCGTACACGTCTGCCGGGAGGTCGCTGGGGACCAGGTTCACGGCTGCGCCACCGACCTCATCCCGGAGCATCGCGGAGAAGTGCTGGATGCCCGAGCATGAGCCGTCCATCGCAATCGGGAGCTTCGACACAAAGCGGTCCCCGTGTTCGCAATAGCCCTTCCACTCCAGGCAGAACGCCAGGAACTGCCATGGCTTGTCGATAGCCTGCGCACCTACGTGATCGGCCCAGCCGCGTGCCTGGAAAGGGTCAGCAGCAATCGCCAGGATTTCCGCTTGGTGATCGTGAACCCACTTCACGCGGTCCTCCAGGCTGGCCTTGTCGTACCCGGCCACGTTCGCCCCGTGGATTGCCAGCCACTTGGCCCCATGCTCGCCCAGCGGCTTGCCATAGGCGAAACGGAGCAAGCCCTTCGTGTGATCCGCGCCTTGAGGGTTCAGGTGTGGCACCGCGTAGATGCGGCCACGGAAGTCCAGTTGGTACGGGAAGTAAATCTTGCGGAACGGGGAGTAGCGGTTCGCAATGTCGAGGGACATAGAGACGTTGATACGGGCCCCTTGAATCTCCAGGTTATCCGAATGGACCTTGAACGCGGCTTTACGCCAGGCAGCGCGGGCCACTTCGTTGGTGTCGATGTCGAACGGCTTGGCTGGCTGCGGGATGCCCTCACGGGGCGGAAGGCCGCACCAGGTGGAGCCTTGTTCCCACAGCGTGGTCATGATTTTCAGGATGGGCGTGTTGATCTGCCACGCGGTGGCCTGAATGGCGTTGAGCGCGGTGTAGACCATCGGCATATCGACGTTGCCCAGCTCCTCCAGGTAGGCCCGGTTGCGGGTTTTCACCATGCGCAGCGGCTTGAGGCTGGACGACAGGTAGCCCCCATCGGTCGGTGAGGTCCAGTTGCGTGGCGGGACTACCATCGGCTCATACACCGGGCGCAGCATGGCCGTGACGTTGTTCTTACGGGCGATCCACTCCAGCGTGGACTCCAGCGGCTTCACGTACTTGAGCGCCTTTTCGGTGCCTTCGCCATTGGTGGCAATCTGGATCAGCCCCACGGAGTTCATCAGCAGCTCCAGGAGCTTCGTCCCTACGTGGATGCGGTCGTTGTTGCTCCAGTTGCTCCAGGTGTCCAGCGCGGAGGCCACACGGGTGGCGTAAATGTGCTTGTGGCGCTGGCTGGACCGCTTGTTGGCCCGCTCTACCAGTTGGTCGTACTTCTTGCGCTCCTTGTCACGGATGCCGGACAGACGCATTTCATCTTCCACGGACTGGGCGATGGAGACGGACACATGCTGGAGCGTGCGGGGCTGCGAGATGCCCGCCAGGGTGTGCTTGAGGGTCAGGTAGGCCAGGACATCGGCATCATAGCCACGTAGGAGTTTGTAGGCACTGCCCCAGCGGGACGACACACCGGCCTCAGACTCATCCATCCACGCCTTGATGGCCTCAGCCAGCGCCTTCATGCGGCCCGAAACGATGATGGAGCCGTACTCGGTCCCATCCTCAGCGCCCATTCGGCGGGCGGCCTCTACGTTACGCTCAAAACGGCTCACGCCACGCTGGGTCATCTCTTCTTCCAGACGGACTTGGGTGGCGATCAGGTCTTCACCATCCAGGCGGCCAGCTAAAGGAGTCATAGAGGTAGTCATAAAGGGAATCTCTTAGTAATCATCATTAAGTAATCATTTCTAAGGATGTCTTTAAGGATGTCTCTAAGGGTCATCTCAGAGGGCATCGCTAAGGAATCCAATTGTGGGTCCGCGACTCTGGATGTGGTCTCCCACAGCGCCCTGGCGCGGCCCTGGATGGCTCCTCAAGCGGGAATGTCTCGTCAATGAGTCAGTATCGTTTGAGAGAATCATCAGGCGTAGCTACCCCCTCCAGGCAAAAAACTGGCAGCCATAATGTGGTCCCACGGCTTCACGCGGACAGCACTCTCCCGCACTGGATTTTCCCCGGTCAAAAGGGGCCAGTGTGAGCCGGTCAAGGCCGACGAACGGTCAGTTAGGGATTCAGTGGGTGGGGGTCTCGGAGGTGGTCAAAAGGGGCCTTTGTGTCCCAAAAGTGTCCCTAATGCTCTCCCTTGCGAGAAGGTGATTGTAGATGGAAAAGGTATCATTCGTGCAAGTGATAGACGAAAAAAAATCCCCGAACCCTTGAGCCGTGAGGCTTTCAGGAATTCGGGGAGATTTTTTCTAATTCGTGGTGCGGACGAAGAGACTCGAACTCTTACAGCTTGCGCCGCTGGAACCTAAATCCAGTGTGTCTACCAATTTCACCACGTCCGCGTAACGCTTAAAACAAAGGCGCCAGATGCTATCGAGGCGCCTTCGAAAATATGGGGTGGACGATGGGAATCGAACCCACGACAACTGGAATCACAATCCAGCGCTCTACCAACTGAGCTACGCCCACCATATTGCATTACAGCCAACTTGCTTGCCAAAGCTGCCTAATGGCGCACCCGGCAGGACTCGAACCTGCGACCATCCGCTTAGAAGGCGGATGCTCTATCCAGCTGAGCTACGGGCGCTTAAGCTTCAAGCCTAACCGAACAAGTATTTAACAGCTAACTGCCAAACGACCCATTCTGCCCGACTTAGCCAACCAGTGCTAGGCTGTGCCCGACAAGTGCGGCGAATCTTATAGGCGACCCCGAAAGTCGTCAACACCTTTTTCAAAAAAATTTAAATTATTTAAGGGCTTAGGGGATTTGCCCGACCACCCGCCTTTGCCCTTCGCCCATGTCGTGCGAGAATGCGCGCTCTTTATTGTTTCCTTCTCGATGGTTAATCACGCGTCTATGACTGCACACCTAATCGATGGCAAGGCAATCGCCGCCAGCCTGCGCCAGCAGATCGCTCAACGTGTCGTGGAGCGTCGCCAGCAAGGCCTGCGTACGCCGGGCCTGGCGGTGATCCTGGTCGGCACCGACCCCGCCTCCCAAGTCTATGTCTCGCACAAGCGCAAGGACTGCGAAGAGGTCGGCTTCATTTCGCAGGCTTTCGACCTGCCCGCCGAGACCACGCAAGAAGCCCTGACCGAGCTGATCGACCGTCTTAACGACGACCCGGCCGTCGACGGCATTCTGCTGCAGTTGCCGCTGCCGGCGCACCTGGAGGCGTCGCTGCTGCTTGAGCGCATTCGCCCTGACAAGGACGTGGACGGCTTCCACCCGTACAACATCGGCCGCCTGGCCCAGCGTATTCCGCTGCTGCGCCCCTGCACACCAAAAGGCATCATGACCCTGCTGGAAAGCACCGGCCAGGATCTGTACGGCATGAACGCCGTCATCGTCGGCGCTTCCAACATCGTTGGCCGCCCAATGGCCATGGAGCTGCTGCTGGCCGGCTGCACCGTGACTGTCTGCCACCGCTTTACCAAGGACTTGGCCGGCCATGTAGGCCGCGCCGATCTGGTGGTGGTGGCCGCAGGCAAGCCGGGCCTGGTCAAAGGTGAGTGGATCAAGGAAGGCGCCATCGTGATCGACGTGGGCATCAACCGCCAGGCAGATGGCAAGCTGGTCGGCGATGTGGTCTACGAGACTGCCCTGCCCCGCGCCGGCTGGATCACCCCAGTACCGGGCGGGGTTGGGCCAATGACCCGGGCGTGCCTGCTGGAGAACACGCTGTACGCGGCGCAAGAGCTGCACAAGTAAAATTCGCACCTAGCGAAAACGGCACCTCTGGCAGGTGCCGTTTTTTTTGCCCGGCTCGAGGGCCCGGGCTTGATGCAAAGAGAAGAAATGGCGACCGCAAGGCGGGATTGGCAGGTAGCTTGCATTGGCCGTAGGGGGCGGGCCCTGCTCGAATCAGGTTCAAGGGTATCACCGGCACCGGGGGCGTGTTCGCTCACGCGCCCTGCTCAATCATGAACTTCCCGCTGCGCACCGAACTAGAGCGCGGCAGGCCCACTCGCCCCATAACTGGTCAGACCGGTAAGGCCAAAAACCCTTGCAAAGAACGATTTTTCGCGCTTTTATGGCCTGGCGCTGAACAAACCGGTAAGACCACAATAATTAAGTCCTGCGCTCTTTCGCCCCGTGCGGCTACCGAAGCAAGGACACCGATCTGAGACTTCTCCCATGCTCAAATGGTGCTCGCGTTCGATATTCCTGCAAGTCGTGCTTGGCCTTGCCCTCGGCATTGCCTGCGGCCTCAGCTTCCCCGACCTTTCGCTACAACTCAAACCCCTAGGCGACGGCTTCATCAAGCTGATCAAGATGCTCATCGGCCTGATCGTGTTCTGCGTGGTGGTCAGTGGTATCTCGGGCGCCGGCGACCTGAAAAAGGTCGGGCGCATCGGCTTGAAGTCGGTAATCTACTTTGAAGTGCTGACCACCCTGGCGTTGGTGATCGGCCTGGTATTCGCCTTCAGCAGCGGCATCGGCAGCGGCGCCAATATTCACCTGGACCAACTGTCCAGTGCCGATGCCAGCAGCCTGGCCGAGCGCGGTCAACACATCCATGGCGCCGCAGCGTTCTTCATGGACCTGATCCCTACCTCGGTGATCGGCGCCTTCGCCGACAACAACATCCTTCAGGTGCTGCTGTTTTCGGTGCTGTTCGGCAGCGCATTGAACCTGGTGGGCGACTCGGCCGCCGGCATTTCGCGGCTGATCAACGAACTAAGCCATGTGATCTTCCGCATCATGGGCATGATCGTGCGCCTGGCCCCGATCGGTGTATTCGGTGCCATCGCCTTCACCACCAGCAAATACGGCCTGGAATCGCTGCAGCACCTGGGCGGCCTGGTAGCGCTGTTCTACCTGACCTGTGCAGGCTTCGTGCTGATCGTGCTGGGTACCGTGATGCGCCTGTCGGGCCTGAAACTGTTGCCACTGATCAAGTACCTGCGTGAAGAGCTGACCATCGTGCTGGGCACCGCCTCTTCCGACGCCGTTCTGCCGCAGATCATGCGCAAGCTGGAACACCTGGGCATCGGCAGTTCCACGGTGGGGCTGGTGATTCCCACCGGCTACTCGTTCAACCTGGACGGTTTCTCCATCTACCTGACGCTGGCCATCGTGTTCATCGCCAACGCCACCGGCACACCGCTGGAGATGACTGACCTGCTGACCATTCTGCTGGTGTCGCTGGTAACTTCGAAAGGCGCGCACGGCATCCCTGGCTCGGCGCTGGTGATCCTGGCGGCCACGTTGACTGCCGTACCGGCGATTCCGGTTGTCGGCCTGGTGCTGGTACTTGCGGTGGACTGGTTCATGGGCATCGGCCGGGCACTGACCAACCTGATCGGCAACTGTGTAGCCACCGTGGCGATTGCCCGCTGGGAAAAGGACATCGACCTGGAACGTGCCAACAACGTACTGGCAGGCAAACCCGGCTTTGCCCCGTTGCCACGCAAACAGCCCAATGCCCACCAGCAGGAATTCTGAGCGAACGTGGCCGGCACTGATGCCGGCCCTTCAAGGAGCGAACCGTGATCAGCTCATCGACCGTCGTCAATTCAGTGGTGGAAAAACTCCGCCAGGCCCTGGCCCGCGGCCAGTGGCGCAGCGGCGACATGCTGCCAGGCCAGCGCGAGCTGGCTGAACAACTGGGCATCAGCCGGCCCAGCCTGCGCGAGGCGGTAACCGTGCTGGAAACCCTGGGCCTGGTGCGCGCGCTGCCGGGCAAGGGTGTACTGGTGCTGGATGCCGAAGCTGCCGCCCTGGAACCGGGGCTGGATACCAGCGCCGCCGCCAGCCTGGCTGACGTACTGGAACTGCGCTACACCCTTGAACCGTTCATCGTCGGCCTGGTGGCACAATCGGCCAACAGCCAGGATGTTGGCCAGTTGCGCCTCACCCTGATGGACATGCGCGAAGCGCTGGAGGCCGATGACAGCGAAGCTGGGGTCAGGGCCTATATCGCTTTCCATGAGGCCCTCTTCGCCCTGACCACCAACCCGATCTTCCAGAGTGTCGTGCAGCAGACCGGCAACGCCCTTAAACAGAGCGCCGACATGCTGCGCAACTCACCGGAGCATCTGGCTGCAAGGCTGAAGGAGAACGAGGCCGTAGTACGCGCCATTCGCGAACGCAACAGTGCCCTGGCCAGTGCCCAGATGCGCCAGCACATCCTGGCCGAGGGCGCGCGCATGGGCATCCCGCTGAACATCCCGGATGAACACCTGCATCCATGACCTGAGGAGAGCGACCATGAACGCCGCCCCCCACTTGCCTGCCCTGCTCGCGGCCGGCGAAACCCGCCTGTCGGCCGAGCAAATCTACCCACGGCTGTTCGACACCATTCTCGAACAGCGCCTGCCCCCCGGCAGCCTGCTGCCCGAGCAGGCGTTGGGCCAGGCGTTTGGGGTCAGCCGTACCGTGATCCGCCGCGTGCTCGGGCGCCTGTGTGACCAGCAAGTGGTGGTGCAGCGCCCTAGCCACACCGCGCACCTGGCAGCCCCCGACCCCGAGCAGGCGCGGCAGGTGCTCAGTGCCCGGCGGCTGGCGGAGACCACCCTGATCACCCTGGCCGCACAGCGCGCCCGCCCTGCGCAGATACGTCAACTGCGCCAGTTGGTTGAACGTGAGCGCCAGCACCATGAAAGTGGCGAGCGTTGCGCGGCGATCCGCCTGGGTGGCGAGTTCCACCTCAAACTGGCGCAAGTGGCGGCCAATGCACCCCTGGCACGGTTTCTCAACGGCCTGGTGCCGATGACCTCGCTGATCATTGCCCGCTACGAGTCGCCGTGCTGCGAACATTGTGCGTGGGAAGAACACGCGGCGATCATCGATGCCGTGGAGCAAGGCGATGCCGAGGCGGCATTGGGGCTGATGCACACCCACCTCGACCGGCTGGAAGACAAACTCGACCTGGCGTAGCCCGCGCGCAAGGGCCAAGCCCGCTCCTGACGGCCATGCACCGGTCCAGCAGCGGGTGTACCAGGCGGTGGCCTGTAGCGCCCGAGTCAAGCCTTGGCCATGGCCGAGGTCGGTAAGCCGAAGATCCGGTCAAACACCCAGTTGTAGGCGAAGGTGTAGCAAGGGATCAGCACAATGAACGCCATGTCCACCAGCAGTGCCTCTACCAGTGTCATGTCCAGCCACCAAGCAATCAGCGGGATCAGATACACCACCAGGGTCAGCTGAAAGCCGACCGCATGCGCCACCCGTCGCGCCACGCTGCGGCCGCGCTTGGCCTGGCGGCTTTCCCAGCGCTCGAACAACGTGTTGAAAATCAGGTTCCAGAGCATGGCAATGGTTGTGATCATCACCGCCAATGGCCCGGTATGCGACGCCTGGGTCTCTGACAGATAAGCCAGCCCGAGGGTCGACATGCTCAGCCCTATCAGCTCATAGCACGTCACGTACACCAGTTTGCGCTTCAAACCCTGCACCTGCATTTCCCTCCAATACCAATAACGAAGGGCGCGATAATGCTTCACCTCGCTTGACAGCAAAAGTCAGCAGCTGTCAGATCTGCTGACAGGAGGCTGCCATGAACTTTTCCAGCGACAACATCCAGCTGTTTCTTGCCGTGCTCGACCGCGGCTCGTTCTCCGCCGCCGCTCGCGCCCTCAAACGGGTACCGTCGGCGGTCAGCATGGCCATTGGCAATCTGGAAGCGGAGCTGGGATACAGCTTGTTCGAACGCGGGCCCCGCGAAGTTCGGCCCACCGCCCGGGCCTTGGCCCTGGAACCGCACGCCAGGCTGATTGCCGAGCAACTCGGGCTGTTGCAAGTCCATGCCTTGGAGCTCTCACAGGGGCTAGAAAGCAGCCTGACGCTGGCGGTGGTGCCGGACATCGATCACCGCCCGTTGCTGGCGGCTATCGCCGACCTCGGTGTGCGCCACCCATTGCTCGATATCGCTTTGCTCAGCGCCCCGCAGGAAGAGGCCCTGCACTTGCTGGACAGCGGCCGCGCCGATCTTTGCGTGGCCTTCGCTGGCCTGCAGGTGGATGCGCGCCGGGGCTTTCAGCACATCGGTATGGAAGCCTTGGTAGCCACCCTCGCCCCTAGCCACCCGGCGCTGCGTGAAGCACGCATCCACTACCTCGAAGACCTGACCCGGGTGCGCCAGATCCTCGTGCGCAGCCGGGACCTGCCGCTGGCCGATCCACGCCCGCTGATCGGCGCCACGCACTGGTCGACCGACAGCTTCGACCTGGCCCTGCAGATGGTCGAAGCCGGCCTGGGCTGGGGCGACCTGCCGTTGTCTCGGGTAGCCCCACTGCTGGCAACCGGGCGCTTGGTGCGCCTGGCCTTTCGTAATACGCGCAACGAGTTGCAACTGCCGGTGCATATCCTGTGGCGCAAACAACAGCCACTGCAGCAAGCGGCGAGGTTGCTGATAGAGCAACTGGCCAAGGGCTGAGTGCCGTCTGTCGAAAGGTCTGTAAGAAATTACTGTAAGTACTTCAATGTTTTACCCCCCGAGCCGATATCCCGGTCGATAGGCCCCGCAGAACGTCATAAGCGCGCTGCGTCCTCCCCACATTGGCTCAAGGTCTCGAAACATGAACCTGAAATTTCGCCACAAGATCCTGCTCAGTGCCTGCGGCGTCGTGGTCCTGGCATTCGCCCTGTTCACGCTTTATAACGACTACCTGCAACGCAACACTATCCGCCAGAACATAGAAGCCTCGGTGCAGCAGGCCGGGGCCTTGACCGCCAGCAGCGTGCAAAACTGGATGAGCGGCCGCATCCTGGTGCTGGAAAACCTGGCCCAGGATATCGGCCAGCAGGGTGCCGGCGAGACCCTGGCCGGGTTGATCGAGCAACCCTCCTACACCCGCAACTTCCTGTTCACCTACCTCGGTCAGGCCAACGGGGTGTTCACCCAGCGCCCGGACGCCCAGATGCCTGCCGGCTACGACCCACGGCAACGGCCCTGGTATGCAGCGGCGGCCAATGCCGGGCAAACGGTGCTGACGCCACCGTACCAGGGTGCGGTCGGCGGCCTGATGGTCACTATCGCCACCCCGGTGAAAAGCAAGGCCACGGGGGAAATGATCGGTGTGGTTGGCGGTGACCTGACCCTCGATACCCTGGTGGAGATCATCAACTCGGTGGATTTCGGTGGTCTCGGCCACGCCTTCCTCGCCGATGCCAATGGCCAGGTGATCGTCAGCCCGAACAAAGACCAGGTCATGAAAAACCTGAAGGACATCTACCCCGGCAGCGACCTGCGCGTTGCCGCCGGCATGCAGGATGTCACCCTGAACGGTCAGGACCGGATCATTTCGTTCGCGCCGGTCGCCGGGCTGCCTTCGGCCCAGTGGTACATCGGCTTGTCGATCGACAAGGACAAGGCCTACGCCGCACTCAGCCAGTTCCGCACATCGGCCATCATCGCCATGCTGATTGCCGTGGCGGCCATTGCCGGCCTGCTGGGCCTGCTGATTCCACTACTGATGCGCCCGCTGACCACCATGGGCCGCGCCATGCGCGATATCGCCGAGGGAGAAGGCGACCTGACCCGCCGTCTGGTGGTGCAGAACCAGGACGAATTCGGCGAACTGGCAACGTCGTTCAACCGCTTTGTCGAACGCATTCACGCCTCGATCAGCGAAGTGTCGTCGGCCACCCGCCTGGTGCATGACCTGTCGGAGAAAGTGGTCAGCGCGTCGAATGCGTCGATCAGTGGCTCCGAAGAGCAGAGCATGCGCACCAACAGCGTGGCCGCAGCCATCAACGAGCTGGGCGCCGCGACCCAGGAAATCGCGCGCAACGCCGCAGATGCCTCGCAGCATGCCAGTGGTGCCAGCGAGCAGGCCCACGGTGGCCGGGAAGTGGTGGAAGAAGCGATCAACGCCATGACTGCGCTGTCGCAGCGCATCAGCGAATCGTGCGCACAGATTGAAACGCTCAATGCCAGCACTGATGAAATCGGCAAGATTCTGGACGTGATAAAAGGCATCTCGCAGCAGACCAACTTGCTGGCACTGAACGCTGCGATCGAGGCGGCACGCGCGGGCGAAGCGGGTAGAGGCTTTGCCGTGGTGGCCGACGAGGTGCGCAACCTGGCCCACCGGACCCAGGAATCGGCAGAAGAAATCCACCGCATGATCACCAGCCTGCAAGTCGGTTCCCGCGAAGCGGTGCACACCATGAACACCAGCCAGGTGTCCAGCGAGCAAACCGTGCAAGTGGCCAACCAGGCCGGTGAGCGGCTGGCTAGCGTCACCCAGCGTATTGGCGAGATCGACGGCATGAACCAGTCGGTGGCCACCGCTACCGAAGAGCAGACCGCCGTGGTCGAAAGCCTCAATCTGGACATTACCCAAATCAATGCGCTGAACCAGCAAGGGGTAGAGAACCTTAACGAAACCCTGCGCCACTGCGATCAACTGGCGCAGCAGGCCGGCCGGTTGAAGCAATTGGTGGGGAGTTTCCGGATCTGAGAACCCGGGGGCGCCCAGCGCCCCCATCTTTACGCGGTTATAACCTAATAACGAACAAGTCTATTTGGCTATAAAAAAATCTATATGCTGGCTGCATCCGATAACGGGCAATGTTGGGCGGTCGAGTAGCGTATGGATGTAGGTTCTTTTGGTTTCACCATTGCGGGACTGGTCGTGGGTTTCATCGTCGGCATGACCGGCGTCGGTGGCGGTTCGCTGATGACCCCGATCCTGTTGTGGTTCGGTATCAACCCGGCGACGGCCGTCGGCACCGATCTGCTCTATGCCGCCATCACCAAGGCCAGTGGCGTCTGGGTGCATGCACGTAACAAGAACATCGACTGGAAGATCACCGGCCTGCTCAGCCTCGGCAGCGTGCCTGCGGCCGCATTGACCCTGTGGTTCCTGAGCACCCTGCATACCGACACATCGGCGCTCAATGCCATCATCAAGCAAGGCCTGGCGGTGGTGTTGATCCTCACCGCGCTGGCCATTCTGTTCAAATCGCGGCTGCAGGCTTTCGCCAGCCACCATGCCGGCGATCACTACCACCTCAGCGCAGGTACCCTGAATACCCTCACCGTGCTGACCGGCGTGGTGCTGGGGGTGATGGTGACCCTGACCTCCATCGGCGCCGGCGCCCTGGGTACCGTGGCGTTATTCCTGCTGTACCCGTTTCTGGTCACCCGTCGCCTGGTCGGTACGGAAATCGCCCATGCCGTGCCGCTAACGCTGGTGGCAGGCCTTGGCCATGCCGGCATGGGCAATATGGACTGGTCGTTACTGGGCTACCTGCTGCTGGGTTCTCTGCCGGGCATCTACCTGGGCAGCCACCTCACCGGGCGGATCTCCGACCGCGTGCTGCGTCCGTGCCTGGCCGCCATGCTGTTGTTGATCGGCTACAAGCTGGCGTTCTGAACCTCACCCAGGCGCAGCCGCCACTGCCCGGTATGGCTCAGTTCCAGACGTGACAGCGGCAACACATCGATACGCTGCCCGGCACTCATCGGGCAGCCCAGTACCTGCACCAGCACAGCACGTATGACCTGCGGATGGGTGACCGCCAGCCATTCACCCGGCCTGTCGAAAGCCGCCAGCCAGGCGGCCATCCGCTGGCACAGCGCAGCGAACGACTCCCCGCCATGCACGTTACTGGCTGGCTCCCGTAACCAATCGGCCAACGCTTCTGGCTGCTCGGCCTGCAACTGCTTCAGCGCCATGCCCTGCCAATGCCCGAGGTCGCAATCGGCCAAGGCGGGCTCGACATGCACCGTGCTCGACAACCACGCCGCTGTTTCGCAGGCGCGCCGCTCTGGCGCCGTCAGCAACTGCACCGCTGGCAGGAGAGGCGCCGGCGGTTGCGAAAGCGGCAGGATGCCGTCATCAGCGCAGTGCAGGCGCCCAGTCTTCTGGGCCTGAGTCAGGGCATGGCAAAAAAGGGTCAAACGGGTAGCTTTCATCAAGTGCCTCGGGTGGCGGGCTGGTGCACAGTGCTTGGCATGCTGAACACTATGCCAGCGCAGGCGCCTGCGCCACCAATGACCAACCGCCACGCCCATCCACCTCCAGCCGGTGAGTATGAAAACCTGCCAGGGTGCTGCGGTGCCCGACACTGATCAACAGTGCACCAGGCATTTCCGAGCGCAGCAGCGCATACAGGGCATGCTCGAGCCCCTCATCCATCGCTGAGGTGGACTCATCAAGAAACACCACCTGCGGCCGGTTGAACAGAACCCGGGCAAAAGCCAGGCGCTGCTGCTCGCCCACCGACAGAATATGCGCCCAATCGCAGCTGACCTCCAGGCGCTCGGCCAGGTGCCCAAGATTGACCTGGTGCAGTACCTGCTGCATACGCGCCTGATCCTCGGGCTGCCCCACCGCCGGGTAGGCAATGACCGTGCGCAGGTCCCCCAAAGGCAAATAGGGACGCTGCGACAGGAACAGCGCCTGATGGCCCAGTGGGCGCCGCACCTCCCCTTCGGCATAGGGCCACAGGCCGGCCAGGGCGCGTAGCAGGGTAGTTTTGCCGCTGCCTGAAGGCCCCTTGATCAACAGCGCCTGGCCAGCTTGCAGGCTCAGGTTCAGATCAGTGATCAGGGCGTGTCCATCCGGGCGCAGCACTTTCAGGTCGGCAATCTGCAGCGCATGGGCCTGCTCCGCGGTGAGTACCCGCGGCAATACCCTTGCCTGCGCGTTGGCATCGAGAAAACCGGTCAGACGGTCCAGCGTAGCCCGGTACTGCGCGAATTCATCGTACGATTCACGAAAGAACGACAGTGCATCCTGCACCTGCCCAAATGCCTGAGACGTTTGCATGACGTCACCCAGCTTGATTGCCCCGCTGAAGAAGCGCGGTGCCTGCAGAATGAACGGGAACACGACTGCCACCTGGCTGACCCCCAGGTTGAAACCACTGAACTTGAGGTTTCGGAATACCAGCGCCCAGGCATTCACGATCAGTGCCGCGAAGCGCCCCAGCAAGGTGCCCCGCTCAACCTCGGCACCTTGGTAGAAAGCGACATTCTCGGCATTCTCACGCAGGCGCATCAGCGCATAGCGGAAGTTGGCGGTGAGCTTTTCGTTGAGGAAGTTCAGGCGAATCAAAGGCTGGCCCAGGCGGAAGGCGATCCAGGTGGCGACGACCACATACAGGTACACGGCAAACACCATCGCCCTGGGAATTTCAACACCGGCCACGGCCAACGGCGCTGACAACCCCCAGAGGATCCCGGTGAACGCCACCAGGGACACCAGCGCACTGACTGCCCCCAAGGCCAAGGACAGGGAGTTGCTGACGAAGGCGTTTACGTCCAGCTCGATACGCTGGTCGGGGTTGTCGATCGGTTCAGCAAGAAATTGTCCACGGTAGTAAGCATCACCGTGCATCCAGTCACGGGTCAGGCGCTCGGTCAACCATACCCGCCAGGTGATGCTGAAGGCCTGGTTCACATAGAAAGAGCACAGCGAGCGCAGCACATGGATGCTGGCCAGCACGGCGAAGACCCCGAGCAGGTACCAGAATGCCCCTTGGTCCAGCCCCTGCAAAGCGCTGTAAAACCCGTTGTACCAGAACGAGAACAGCACATTGAGGCGTACGGAAAACAACGTCAGCACCAGCAGCAACGCAAACACCAGCAGTGGCCGCCAACTGCGTTTGTAACTGAAATAAGGCCCCGCAAGTTGCCAGAACTGGCTGCCCCAGCGGGTGTAGCGTACGGCCAGAATAGCGGCGGCAGTGAAGCCGACAAAGGTGATGAACGAGGCGATTGCCAGCCAATTCAGGCTCTCTTGCAAGGCCTGGTGCCAGTTCATGTCCATGGTGAATGTCCGTGCTGAGTATTTCCGCGAGCGTAGCACTGCCCTATAACGCTTCAGGCATACATGACGTACATTTCATGAAAGCTGGCTGGCACGGGCTGCGCCCGTGTTCGCGGGCACGCCCGCTCCCACAGTGATGGTGCCGGGGATTATTTTTGGCCCATAAAGACAAAACCCCTACCT
>NZ_AEWE02000043.1:2786-17862 GCF_000190455.2 Pseudomonas sp. TJI-51 | reverse complement strand
GGCAAGCCCGCTCCCACAGTAATTTGTGGGCGCGGGTTCACCCGCGGTAACTTAGCGGCGCCTCAGTAATAGGTACGCGGCTGTTCGTCAGCCTTGTTCAACACCGTACCAATCAGGTTGACCCCTGCCAGATGGTGCAGGCAGTCCTCGATTTCTTTCTTGTTGTTCATGCCATTGGCCACCACCAGCAATACACAATCGAACTTGGGTATGACGGTGATCGCGTCGTCGGAGCTCAGCAACGGCGGCAGGTCGAAAATGCAGATGCGCGACTCGTAGCGGTTGCGCAACTCGCCAATCAGGTTACTCACCTTGGGCGACGACAACACCTCGGTCGACAACGGCACCGGCACCCGGGTCGGCAGCACCACGAAGCGCGGCAAGGTCGGGTTGACCAGGCAGTCCTGCAGTGGCGACTTGTCGTTCAGGAACTCATTCAGTGCATGCTCCATCGGCAGCCCCAATGTGCTTCCCACCTTGGGCCGGCGCAGGTCGAAGTCCACCAGCAAGGCGGTCTTGGTGGTGTGGTGGGCAATACTCATGGCCAGGTTGACCGCCAACACGGTTTTGCCTGCCTCCGGCGTGGGCGAGGTGATGGCCAGGGTGCGCCAGCCGTTCTCGTCCATCAGCCGCAGCACCTGGGTGCGCAGCAGGTCGATCGGCCCGTTCATGTTCGAGTTCTTGTTGAACGCCACAATGCGGTTGCGCTCCAGGTGGTCTGGATGCAGTGGCACCACCTTGGTGTTGACGTAATCGAACTGCCCCGGCACCTCCGCCAGCGCCGTGCCAGGGGCCGGCGACAGCGGCTGAGGGGTACCCGGTGTGACCTGATGAATAGTGTTGCCAACAGCCGGCTTGGTCCTGTCCATCACTGCATTCCCTATACGAACCGCGACATGACTTTGTACAGCAGCACATCCAGTGGCATGTAGTACACGTGCACCAGCACTATCATGATAGCCGCCAGCGCCAAGGCCGCCACGATCAAGCGGTTACGCCAGCGTTTGCGCCTGGCCACATCGGCCCGCGTCTCGATATACGGCAGTGCCACCAACACCCGTTTGCCCAGCAGGTTCTCCAGAGCACCAACGCCCCGCACCCGCTGGTTGAGCATTTCCAGCAACATGACCAGCGCGCCGCCACCGGCCGGCGCCAGAACCAGCCCCAGCGCGGCGATCTTCTTGCGGTTAGGCTTGATCGGCTTCTCGGGCAACAGGGGCGGCTCCAGCAGCACAAAGCGCTCGGCTTTGTTTTCCTGCTCCAGGCTTTCGGTGATTTTCGCACTCATTTCCTTGGCGCGGATTTCTTCGTATTTCTTGCGTGCGTTGTCGTGGTCACGCATCAGGGTGACCAAGCCACGCTCGACCTGCGGCGCCTCCAGGATCTCGGCTTCATAGCCTTCCATTTTTCGGGTCAGCTCGCGCTTTTGCTCGGCCAGCGAAGCGATGCGTTCCTGGGTGGCGCTCATTTTGGCGCGTACCCGGGCAACATCCAGGCTGACCGAAGACGCAGTGCTGGTGCGACCACCACTGGCCTCCAGCGCCTGAATCTTGCGTTTGACCGCCACCACATCGGGGTGGGCTTCCTTGTAACGGGTCAACAGCCGGGCGTACTCTGCCTTCAGGCTTGGCAGGTCCTGGGCCTGGTCGGCAGCGGCAGGGCGCGCGCCATCGGCAGCCTTGGTCGCCAGGCCGGCATTGGCCGCCGACAGTTCGAGCTCCAGGTAACGCAACTCTTCCTGCGCAGCCTTGTAGTCCCGGTCGACCTCACGGAACTCCAGCTCCGAACGCGACAGCATGTTCATGCGCAGCGTCTGGTGCTCGGGCAGTGCATTGGCATGTGCCTGCTTGAAATCGGCCAGCTGGTTTTCCAGGCTGGCCAGCTCAGCGCCCAGCTTGTTGGCTTCCTGGGTGAGAAACTCGGTGGTTTCGTTGGCCCGCTCGGTACGCTGCTTGAGGTTTTCGTTGAGGAACAGCGATACCAGCTCATCGGCGACCTGCTTGGCCACTTGCGGCTGCTTGTGCTCGAACGACACATTGAAGGCCACGGTCGCCTCGCCCCTGCCACGCACGAACGTGGTAAGGGTCTCGACCACGATGGCGTTGCGCATCTGGTCGATTTTGTCGCTTTCGCCAAGACGCTTGTCGGCGAACAGGTCGTACTTGTCGATGATGCGCAGCAGGTTCTCGCGGGTCATGACACGCTGGCGGATCACCTCGATGCGTTCATCGGCAAAACTGGTGGTGTTGGTTGATACCAGCTCGGGCGAAATCTGCTGTGACTCCACCAGGATAGTGCCGGTCGACTGGTAGATCGGCGGCACCATCAAGGCCACCGCCACGGTCGCGGCCAGAATGACTACGGCACTCACCCCTAACACCAGGGCTCTGTCCTTGATTATGGCGATGTAATCTCTGAGGGATAGCTCGTAGTCAGACTTCATGGGGCCACCTGCCTGAAGTTCAGATGTCGGGGTACCTGTACGTCAACGTCAAACCCACGATGGTTGCGGTTGCATCCGGTACGTGGTCCTGCTGGCGTTCCTTGTACATCAGCGACAGGCGCAGGTCCCAATACGGCGAGAACTCTCGGCTGGCCCATACGCTGTACGTTTGCAGTGTGTTCGGTGACTGCCCTTTGCTGTCTTGCCAGGCAGCGTCTGCGCCCACCCGCGTCAGCTCGGTAACGGCATAGCTCCACACCCCGCGTACCTGGTCGAGCTCGGCGAAGCCGCCTTCGGCACTGGCCACCGTGCTGCGTTCGGCGGTGAAGCTGGCATCGGCCCGCACACCGGTATAGAGCAACGCCACCCCACCCTCCCCGCGTCGGCCGCCTTCATCGCCCGACACCTGGTTGACACCAATGTGGGCATCGGCACTCAGGCCATCGGCCAGTTGGTACTTGATGCCCACAGCCGGGGTGTAACTGTTGGAAGCGGTGGCGGTCAGGTCCTGCTCGGGCTCGTAGCGCCGCGCGCCGAAGCGGGTATACACATCGGCGCGCTCGCTCCAGGCATAGGTCCAGGTAAACACGTTGGCCAGTTCGTTGTAACCCGTCAGCGTGCTGACGTCATACCGGGCGCGGCTGTAGGTGGTTTCGTTGCTCAAGGTACTGCGCTCGGTAACCGCCTGGCTCCAGTTGCCGGTCAAGGTGTAGAGCTTCTGCGTGCCATCGGTGGTGATCACCCCGGTATCCAGCACAGTGCCCGAAAGCGTCGAGCTTTCGTTGTAGCGTGCCACCAGGCCAAAACGCCCGCGCTCGGTGGTGCGCTGCCAGCCCAGGCTGATGTCAGGGTCCTCGCGGTTATCGACTACGTTGGTGTCGGACGAGCGCAACACATTCATGCCCAGCCCCAGTCTCAGTTCGTCACGGTCGAAGGTGCCGATCAGGGTGTAATCGGGCGCGATGATCGTGCGCGTGATGCCCTTCTCGCCCGACGTCAGCAACAACGGGTTGCTGTCGTACTCGACGGATGTCGGCACCACCACCGTAGACTGCCAATTTGCCGCCAGGGCCGATTCCGTAAACGGCAAGACCAAGATTGCCGTTGCAATGCTAGTTGTTCTGAGAAGTGGCATTAAATGTTCTTATTAAAGGCAAGATCAAGGAACGACCAGCGTGTCGCCAGCCTGAAGTTGGATGTTGGTGGACATATCGCGCCCAGACACCAGGTCCTTATATCGCACGGGCAAGATCTTTTGGGAAGCGCCTGCGCCACGAACTACCTTGATCTCGCTTTCGTCGGCAAACTTGTCCAGCCCACCCGACATGCTCAGCGCCTGCAACACGGCGGTCGGCCCGGCCATTTGCACCGGCCCCGGCTTGATCACTTTGCCCTGGACATAGACCAGGTTGCCGGCGATGCTCTTGACGACAACGCTGACATTCGGGTCGGGAAGGTATTTTTCAAGTTTGGCAGCCACTTGCTTTTCGACTGCGGTTACATCGAGCCCGGCAACATTGATGCGCCCGGCCAGTGGGAAAGTGATACTGCCATCGGGTAGTACGGTCGCTTCCTGGCGCAAGCTGTCTTCCTGCCAGACCGATACCATCACCACATCGCCAGGGCTGAGCAAATACGCAGCGCTGCTGGTATCGGCGCAACTGGCACTCGACCACACCGTCAACAAGCAGAACGCGGCAAACAATGAACGCATCATGAGGGTCCCTCCGGCCAAATGGCCCGACAAAGAGCACTGTATGAGAACAACGCACCAACTCTCGCTCCGCTTCGCGACCCACCACTGCCGCGACGGCCTCGACCTTCCTGGAGGCCCTTAACTTGACGCTGTGCAGCCTGGGCTGCGGTGCCTGAAACCATGGACCTTCATGGGCTACAGGGAATATAGCAACGGTTGGTGAATTAACAAGCCAGCGGCAAAACCCCACCCCGTGACTTGCGGCAAAGGGTGTTCAGATTTTCCGGCGGTTGGCCACCGCCACAAAACCGACAACAGCGAACGCAAAGAACCAGCCAGCCGTTGAAACAGGAATGATACTGTTCTGGCTGATATAGGAATCGGCTGCGCGCGCAGCGCCACTCAAGAGCACCAGCAAGAACATCGATTTGATTATCAGAGTCGTGCGCATACGCCCTTCCTTTAAACAGGAAAATCAATGAGTTATTGGCGAGGTAGTGCGGGGTTTGTGTCGCTGTTGAATTGAGCTTATGGGCACAGTGACACTACGTCAATGATCCGACACCATAATAAAATTCAATGGACGGCAGGCATATTCGTCAAAAAAACGACAGACAGGAAGTGCTGCACCCAGCCAGCTGCTGGATGCCAGCGTTTCACGGATGAGAAAGTGAAAGGTTAAGGCAGGCCTGCAACAGCGCCCTGCCCGGCTCATTCCTCGGCATGGTGAACGACCACCAGCAATTGCGCCGGCTGCGCGCCTACCGAGCGCAGGCGATGCGGGGTTTGCGCATTGAAATGCAAGGCATCGCCCTGCTCCAGCAGCACCCGCTCGTTCATGAAGTCCACCTCCACCTGGCCCGCGTGCACGAACAGGAACTCTTCGCCCTGGTGCTCCTTGAAGGTCGGGTCGCTAAATTCCGAAGGCGGCTGGATCAGGAAGGGTACCAGGCTGCGCTGCCCCACCTGGCTGGTCAACGCCGCATAGCCGGGGCCCTGGCCGTCACCCACCAGCGTCTGGCGCTCGCCGTGGCGCACCAGGCTATAGCGGCTCTGGCCGGCCTGCTCTTCGGCAAACAGTTCCTCGACATTCACGTTCAATGCGCGCGCCAGCTTCAGGGCGGCAGCAATCGACGGCGTGTTGAGGCCACGTTCGACCTTGGACAGGTAGCTTTTGGTCATGCTGGTCTTTTCGGCCAGCATTTCCAGGGTCATTCCCAGTTTCTTGCGCAGCAGTTTCAATCGAATAGACATGTGACGCGTGTTTCCCAGGCCCAGGCAGCCCGGGCATGATACGTGGAGCCGCCGCTCATGGCATCACCGGTGGCACATACTGCAGCGTGGTGCCCAGCGCCCAGAGCAATACCAGCACCAGCGGCACATGCACCAGCAGTTGCACGAAGGAAAAGCCGATCAGGTCGCGTGCCTTGAGCCCCAGCACGCCCAGCAGTGGCAGCATGTAGAACGGGTTGATCAGGTTCGGCAAGGCCTCTGCTGCGTTGTAGATCTGCACCGCCCAGCCCAGGTGGTATTGCAGGTCGTTGGCCACTAGCATCACGTAGGGCGCTTCGATGATCCATTTGCCGCCGCCCGACGGGATGAAGAAGCCCAGCACCGCCGAATACACGCCCATCAGCAAGGCATAGGTGTCGTGGGTGGCGATCTGGGTGAAGAACAACGATATGTGGTGGGCCAGGGTCTGTTCGTCCACGCCCTTCACCTGGGTGAGAATGGCCGCGATCGAACCGTACAGCGGGAACTGGATCAGCACCCCGGTGGTGGTCGGTACCGCGCGCGCCACGGCGTCGAGGAAACTGCGCGGGCGCCAGTGCAACAGGGCACCGAGCATGATGAACAACAGGTTATAGGTGTTCAGCCCGGAGATGGCGGTAATCGCCGGTTTGGTAGCGAACTCCTGGTACAGCCAGCCGGCAGCCAGGGCGACCAGCAGCAGAATCAGGATGGGGCTGTGCTCCAGCCATTCACCGGGGCGGGTGCGCTGGGGTGCCGCCGTTGCAGTGAAGCTGGGGTCCACACCACACGCTTCGGCGCTGCGTGCGCTGTTCGGCCCGGGTGCCGTGGCGTAGGCGATGACCAGCGAGACGATGACCAGCGCCGCCAGCATTACCCCGGATTGCCACAGAAAGATGGTTTCGGTGAACGGGATGACGCCGGTGATCGACAGGATCGAAGGCGGCAAGCTGGCCGGGTTGGCCTGCAGCTGCGCCGCCGACGAAGACAGGCCCAGTGCCCACACAGCGCCCAGGCCCAGGTAGGCGGCCGCACCCGCAGCACGGTAATCCATCTTCAGGTCGGTGCGCCGCGCCAGGGCGCGCACCAGCAAACCACCGAACACCAGCGACAGGCCCCAGTTGAGCAAGGAAGCCAGCATCGAGATCAGTGCCACCCAGCACACGGCCGAGCGGCCATTGCCAGGGATACGCGCCAGGCGGTCGATCAGGCGTGCCGCCGGTGGCGAACTGGCGACCACATAGCCACCGATGACCACGAAAGCCATCTGCATGGTGAACGGAATCAGGCTCCAGAAACCATCGCCAAAGGCCTTGGCGGTGTCGGTCGGCTTGCCCCCCATGGCCAGCGCGCCGATGCACACCAGCAGCACCGCCAAGGCGGCGAATACCCAGGAGTCGGGGAACCAGCGTTCGGCCCAGTTGGAGCAGCGCAAGGCAAAGCGCGCGCTACGGCTGTCTTGAATTTCAGCGGCCACAGTGGCATTCCTTTTGTTGGTTTTATGAGGTGAAACAGACAACGCAAAAACCCTGTAGGTACAGGTTGACTCGCTACCATGCCGGTAATGTACCGACACACTCAGCGGTGCAGCCTGCGCCTACAGGGTTGGGTGGGGTAACGCCTTAGAACGTCATTTCCTGCACATCATCCGGCACGATCAGTTTGCCGGCAGTCTTCTCGACGATTTCCTCGATGCTCACCCCTGGTGCGGTTTCGCGCAGGATGAACGCACCGTCTTCAATTTCCAGGTAGGCCAGGTCGGTCAGCACCTTGCGGATGCAACCGGCACCGGTCAGCGGCAGGCTGCACTGCGCCAGCAGCTTGGACTCGCCGTCCTTGGACGCGTGGGTCATGGTCACGATGATGTTCTCGGCGCCCGCCACCAGGTCCATGGCGCCGCCCATGCCCTTGACCAGCTTGCCCGGGATCATCCACGAGGCGATATTGCCCTGCACGTCTACCTCGAACGCACCCAGCACGGTCAGGTCGACATGGCCGCCACGAATCATGGCGAACGACTGCGCCGAGTCGAAGATCGAGGCACCCCGGCGGGCGGTGACGGTCTGCTTGCCGGCGTTGATCATGTCGGGGTCGAGGGTGCTTTCGGTGGGGAACTCGCCCATGCCGAGCAGGCCGTTTTCTGATTGCAACATCACATCCATGTCGGCGGGTACATAGTTGGCCACCAGGGTCGGAATGCCGATACCCAGGTTGACGTAGTAGCCGTCCTTCAGTTCACGGGCGACGCGTTGCGCCATCTGTTCGCGGGTCAGTGCCATGGTCAGGATCTCTTTGTTGTTCTGGTGGAGGCCGCTCAGGCCTTGACGGTGCGCTTTTCGATACGCTTTTCGAAGGTGCCGACGATCACCCGGTCAACATAGATGCCTGGGGTGTGGATCTCGCTCGGCAGCAGCACACCCGGCTCGACAATTTCTTCCACTTCGACCACGGTGATCTTGCCGGCAGTGGCCGCCAGCGGGTTGAAGTTCTGCGCGGTGTTGCGGTACACCACGTTGCCGTAATGGTCGGCCTTCCAGCCCTTGACGATGGCGAAGTCACCGGTGATGGACTCTTCGAGGATGTACTTGCGGCCCTTGAATTCGCGAACCTCCTTGCCTTCGGCAACCGGCGTGCCGTAGCCGGTGGCGGTGAAGAACGCCGGGATGCCAGCGCCGCCAGCGCGCATTTTTTCGGCCAGGGTGCCTTGGGGTGTCAGCTCCACTTCCAGTTCACCGCTGAGCAACTGACGCTCGAATTCGGCGTTTTCGCCCACGTAGGAGGCGATCATCTTGCGGATCTGCCGGTCTTCCAGCAGCACCCCCAGGCCAAAGCCGTCCACCCCGCAGTTGTTGGAGACCACGGTCAGGCCCTTGACGCCACGGCGCCTGATTTCGCTGATGAGGTTTTCCGGAATGCCGCACAGGCCAAAACCACCGGCCAGTACCGTCATGTTGTCGGTCAGCCCGTCGAGGGCCTGTTCGTAGGTTGCAACGCGCTTGTCCAGTCCGGCCATGCTGATCCGCCTTTTGTAGTTGTTGAACCGACGAGGCTGTCGGTGAGCGTGTATAGCCATCTTCACCGCAAGCGACTGATTTGTTAATTTTGTTTTCATCATCGATTGATAAATTTCGCAAAACAAACGATAGGCCCGTCATGAACGTCAAGCAACTGCGCGCTTTTGTCGCCGTGGCCAAGTACCAGAGCTTCGCCCAGGCCGGTGAACACCTGCATGTATCGCAACCGGCCCTGAGCCTGACCATCAAGGCCCTGGAAGAAAACCTGGGCGGCGCCCTGCTCAGCCGCACCACCCGCAGCGTCAGCCTGACGGCCGAAGGCGAAGTGCTGCTGCCGCTGGCGCGGCGGCTGCTGGCCGACTGGGACGATACCGAAGAGATGCTGCGGCAACGCTTCACCCTGCAACTGGGCCGGGTCTCGGTGGCGGCGATGCCGTCGTTCGCCGGTAACCTGCTGCCCCATTCGCTCAAGGTGTTCCGCCAACGCTACCCCAAGGTCAACGTCACCGTGCACGATGTGATCAACGAACAGGTGCAGGAACTGGTGCGCCACCGCCGAGTCGAACTGGGCATTGGTTTCGAGCCGGACAATACCGACGGCCTGCACTTCCACCCGCTGTACATGGACCGTTTTGTCGCAGTGGTGCCCGCTGACTCACCCTTGGCGTTGTTGAAACAGGTCAGTTGGGCGCAACTGATGGCCGAAGATTTCGTGGCCCTGCAGCGGCCGTCGGCGGTACGCCTGTTGATGGAGCAGAATGTTGCCGCCCAGCACGGCAAACTGGCCGTGGCGTTCGAAAGCCACCAACTGGCGACCATCGGCCGCATGGTTGCCAGCGGCCTGGGCGTTAGCGCGGTGCCGGCCCTGTGCATCAACCAGATGCAGGAACTGGGTGCACGCTGCGTGCCCCTGGTCGAACCCACGGTCGAGCGGCGCATTGGGGTAATTGCCCTGAGCGAGCACAAACTGTCCACCGCAGCGCAGGCGTTGCTTGAAGTTCTACTGTCCAATACACAGCCCCCGGAGGTGACATGCGTTACGTGAAACTGGCAGGCGCGAGCGTGCCGGCCATTGGCCAAGGCACCTGGTACATGGGCGAAGACCCTGGGCGCAAGGCGGCAGAGGTAGCGGCCTTGCAACAGGGTATCGAGCTGGGCCTGAGCCTGATCGACACCGCCGAAATGTATGCCGAAGGCGGTGCGGAGACCGTGGTTGGCCAGGCCATTGCCGGGCGCCGCGACCAGGTGTTCCTGGTCAGCAAGGTCTACCCGCACAATGCCGGGCGGCAGGGCATGGCAACCGCCTGCGAGCGCAGCCTGGCACGCCTGGGTACCGAGTGCATCGATCTGTACCTGCTGCACTGGCGGGGCCAGCACCCGCTGGAAGAAACCGTCGCCGCCTTCGAGCGTTTGCGCGAGCAGGGCAAGATCAAGCGCTGGGGCGTTTCCAATTTCGATATCGACGACCTGCGCGAATTGAACAACCCTGCCTGCGCCACCAACCAGGTGCTGTACAACCCGGCCCAGCGGGGCATCGAATTCGACTTGCTGCCCTGGTGCCAACAACGCGCGCTACCGACCATGGCCTACTGCCCGTTGGCCCAGGCCGGGCGCTTGTTGCAGCACCCGGTGCTGGCAGAAATAGCCGAGCGCCATGGTGCCACGCCGGCTCAGGTCTGCCTGGCCTGGGTTACCCGTGATGATGGCATCATTGCCATCCCCAAAGCCGTGGCGCCCGAGCATGTTCGGCTGAATGCAGCAGCGGGTGCATTGGCCTTGACCCGTGAAGACCTGCGCGCAATCGACCTGGCCTTCCCCGCGCCCACCCGCAAGCAGCGCTTGGCGATGGTGTAGTCCGCCAGGGCATTTTCGTGAATGCGTGGCCGCGCCGCCGCGGGGAAGCCCGCGAAGTTAATGAAAGTCGCGGCTACGCACGTCCAACCCCTGCAACAGCGCGGTCACATCTTCCAGGCGCCGTGCTATCAGGTGGCGCACGCCATTTTGCTGCTCCAGCCGCCCGCTGACCTTGAGCAACTGCGCACCCACCAGCGCCCGCCTTTGCCGTTCGGCCAGCGCCCGCCATACCACCACGTTGACCATACCGTGTTCGTCCTCGAGGGTGACGAACGTCACCCCGCTGGCGGTCTGCGGCCGCTGCCGCCCTACCACCAGCCCCGTCACGGCGATGTTGTCGCCATGCTCCAGGCCTTGCAGTTCTGCAGAACTGCGGCAGCCCAGTGCCCGCAGACGCGTACGCAGCAAGGTCAACGGGTGCGGCCCCAATGTGGTACCCAATGCCTGGTAATCGGCCACCAGGTCCTGCGCCACTGTTGGGGCCGGCAATTGCACCGCCACCTCCGGCACGGCCTGCACATCGGCAAACAGCGGCAGTTGCGCCTGCACGGCCGCCACCTGCCAGCGCGCCTGGTGTCGGTCGCTGGCCAAGGCGCGAAGCGCGCCGGCATCCGCCAGGCAGGCCCGCGCGCGGGTGGCCAGCCCGGCACGCAGGCACAGGTCTTCCACGTCGCGCCATGGCTGCTGCGCCCGGGCCTGTTCCAGGCGCCTGGCGTCGGCTTCGGCCAGGCCCCGGACCAGGCGCAAGCCCATGCGCAAGGCCAAGGTGCCCTGGGCATCCGGCTCCAGCGTGCAGTCCCATTCACTGTGGCAGACATCCACCGGCCGTACCTCGATGCCCTGGCGCCGCGCCTCCTGCAGCAGTTGGTCGGGGCTGTAGAAGCCCATGGGCCAACTGTTGACCAGGGCGCAGGTGAAAATGGCCGGTTCATGGCACTTGAGCCAGCTGCTGGCATAGCACAGCAAGGCAAAGCTGGCGGCATGCGACTCTGGAAAACCATAGCTGCCGAAGCCTTTGATCTGTTCGAAAATGCGCTCGGCGAATGCCAGCTCGTAGCCATTGCGCAACATGCCCTGCAGCAAGCGCTGGCGGTGCGGTTCCAGACCGCCATGGCGTTTCCAGGCGGCCATGCTGCGCCGCAACTGATCGGCCTCGCCTGGTGAATAGTCGGCTGCGACCATGGCCAGCTCCATCACCTGTTCCTGGAACAGCGGCACACCCAAGGTGCGCTCGAACACCTCCTTCAGTTTTGGCGACGGGTAGGTCACCGGCTCTTGCTTCAGCCGCCTGCGCAGGTAGGGGTGCACCATGTCGCCCTGGATTGGCCCCGGGCGCACGATGGCCACCTCGATCACAAGGTCGTAGAAGGTGTTGGGCCGCAGCCGCGGCAACATGGCCATTTGCGCGCGCGACTCGATCTGGAATACCCCCATGGTCTCGGCGCGGCTGATCATGGCGTAGGTGGCGGGGTCTTCGCTGGGGATGGTCGCCAGGGTCAGTTCACGGCCACGGTGGCGCTGCAGCAGGTCGAAGCAACGGCGCAAGGCACTGAGCATGCCCAGCGCCAGCACGTCCACCTTGAGCAGGCCGACCATGTCGAGGTCGTCCTTGTCCCACTGGATGACGGTACGTTCGGCCATGGCGGCGTTTTCCACCGGCACCAGCTGGTCCAGCGGCTGCTGCGAGATGACAAACCCGCCCGGGTGCTGCGACAGGTGCCTGGGGAAGCCGATCAACTCGCCGGCCAGTATCAGTACCCGCCGCAACAACGGGCTGCCAGCTTCGAACCCGGCCTCGGCCAGGCGTTGTTCGTCGGGTATGCGGTCGCTCCAGCGGCCACAGCATTTGGCCAGGGCATCGACCTGGTCCATGGGCAAACCCAGCACGCGCGCGACATCGCGCACGGCACCTGCAGCATGGTAGGTATTGACCACCGCCGTCAGCGCAGCACGGTGCCGCCCATAACGGCGGAACACGTACTGGATCACTTCTTCACGGCGGTCGTGTTCGAAATCCACGTCGATATCGGGCGGCTCGTTGCGCTCGCGTGACAAAAAACGCTCGAACAGCAGACGGTGCTGCATGGGATCGAGCTCGGTGATGCCCAGCACGAAGCACACCACCGAATTGGCCGCCGAGCCGCGGCCCTGGCACAGGATACGCTGGCGCCGGGCGAAGGCGACGATGTCGTGCACGGTCAGAAAGTAGCTTTCGTACCCCAGTTCTTCGATCAGCGCCAGCTCCGTGTCCAGCACCTGCCGCACCTTGGCGCTCGGCCCGTGTGGCCAACGCACGGGCAAGCCCTGCTCGCACAGAGCACGCAGCCAACTAGCCGGGGTATGAGCTTCAGGCACCAGTTCGCGTGGATACTGGTAGCGCAGTTGACCGAGGTCGAACTGGCAGCGCTGGGCAATGGCCAGGGTCTCGGCCAGCATCTCGGGCGGGTAGAGTTCTGCCAGTTGTACCGGGCTGCGCAAGTGCCGTTCGCCATTGGCAAACAGAAAACGCCCGGCTTCGGCCACCTGGCAATGCTGGCGAATCGCAGTCATGCAGTCCTGCAACGCCCGGCGGCCGCGCACATGCATATGCACATCGCCACAGGCCACCGCGCGTATACCCAGCTCGGCCGCCAGGGCTTGCTGGCCCTGCAGGTGCCGGGCATCGTCACTGCCACGGTGCAGGTGCACGGCCAACCACAGGCGCTCAGCAAACAGCCCGCGCAACCACTGGCCGGTGGCCGTATCGCCCCTGTCGCCCGCCACCCACAAGGCCAGCAAACCGTGATGGTGCTGCTGAAGGTCATCCCGAAAAAGCTGGTAGTCGCCCTTTTCCGCCCGCCGTCGGGCGCGGGTAATCAGTGCGCACAGGTTCTGGTAGCCCGCCAGGTCGGCAACCAGCAGCACCAGCTTGGGGCCGTCGTGCAACTGCACTTCGCTGCCGACAACCAGCGGCAATTGGTGCACCTTGGCCGCCTGCCAGGCGCGCACGATACCGGCCAGCGTACATTCGTCAGTGATCGCCAGGGCCTGGTAACCCTGCTCTTTGGCCCGCCGGAACAGTTCGTCGGCGCTCGAAGCGCCGCGCTGGAAACTGAAATTGGACAGGCAATGCAGCTCGGCATACGGGGCGGAGTTCATGCGAACCAGCCCTGCAACCAAAGCGGGCCAGCCTGGCCCAGGTCACGGTAGGCCCAGCCACGCAGGCCGTCGCGGGTTTCGATGCGGTAGTAATCGCGGCGTACATCGCCGCCATCCCACCAGCCCGACTCGATGCGCTCGGCAGGGCTCTGCAAGCGGTAGCCAGCCTCGTCCAGCGCCAGCGGCGCGGGCAGCAACCAACCAGGGCGACTGCCCGGGGCCACCGGCATGCCCCCGAGCGCCCCCTGCTCTGCCAGTTGCCAGGCACATTCGGGCCGGTGATCGGCGGCCGCGCTCAGGCCTTTGACGGCCTCATCGCCCAGCCGCGCGCGCAAGCGCTCGCGCAATTGCTCCCAAGGTTGCGCCTGTTGCGCCCGTGGGTCGAACAACGCCTGGTGTTGTGGCACAAAGGCTGGCAGGTCTTCGGCGACCAACCGCAGGTTGCGCACCGGGGCCGTAATACGCAGCGGCTCCAGGCGCCCACGGGCCAGTTCGAACAGCATCGCGGCGTCGCGCTCGGCGGCCAGCAAGCCGACCTTCAGCAACGTGTCCGGGCCTTCGACATGCTCCAGGTGCAGGCAAAAGCGCTGCACGCCACAATCGCGACCGGCCAGGAATGCGGCCAGGTCGTTGAGCATGCGCCGCAGCGGAAACAACAGCGCCTGGTGCGATTCAACATCGAAGTTCAGCTCCAGCCGGCTCTCGAAACGATCGGGCGGCAGGTAGAAGTCCAACCCCAGGGTGCGCAGGCCGAGCAACTGATCCAGGTGCAGTTGCACCTGGGCGGGAAAGCGTTTGGCCAAGGTGTCGCGCGGCAACGCCAGCACTTGGCCGAGTTGCCGCAAGCCCATGCCGATAAAGGCTTCGGCAGCCTCTGGNNCCGGGGGGAAAGCCGATGCGCTGGATGGGCATGTTCAGCAACGCGTTACGGGTGGCTTCGGCATCGGCGACCACCAGGCCATCGTGGGCATTGGCCAGCATACGCGCTGCCACCGGGTTGCTGGCCACCACGATGCGCTGGCGCAAGCCCAGTTCAGCCAGTTCCTGGCGCAGGCGTGCTTCCATCACGGGCCATGGGCCGAACAGCTGCAGACTTGAGCCCACCTCCAGCAACAGCGCACGCGGGTAATGCAGGCTGACCTGGGCACTGAAACGGTAGGCCCAGGCGGCCAACAGTTGCTGCATGCGCTCGATGCGCCTGGGGTCTGTTTCGATACAGGTGAAACCATCGGCCAGCGCACGTGCAGCGGTCAGGGTTTGCCCGGCCCGCAGGCCGAGTGCCGCCGCTGCCGGGTTGACTGCCTGCAACACCCGCCGCTGGCTGGGCCCGCCAATGATGACCAGGGGGTTGGCTGAGTCTTCGCGCTCGCGCAGGACGGTGTCCAACGCCAGTTGCGGAAGCAGGATGCAGGCCCAGAGCATGTTGCATCAGCCCTGCCACGGGCTGGCAATGGGCAGGGCCGGCGGCATGCCGCCGCGGCTTTTCAGCACCCGCCATTGGGCTGGGCGGGTATCCACCGCGATGCGCAATGCTGCCGGTGACGGGTTGTGGGCGGCTTGCTGCGGCCGGCAGGCAAAGGCCAGCGCCTGGCCGGTTTCCGCCGCCACTTGCAGGCGCCGCAGGGCACGGTCATCGGCACGCTCGGGCCAGCACAGCACTGCCGCGCAACTGCCCGAGCG
>NZ_AEWE02000043.1:2211-2719 GCF_000190455.2 Pseudomonas sp. TJI-51 | reverse complement strand
CCCCCGCGGCCTGCCAGGCCGGCGCATAGGGAATGAAAGGCGGCGCCACCAACACCACGCGGCTGGCTTCTGCGCTCAGGCGTGCCAGGGTTGGCCACAGCAACTGCAATTCGCCACAACCCGGGTTCGCCAACAGCAGTTCGCTCAATGCGGCTGCCGGCCAACCGCCTTCCGGCAAACGTTCGTCCAGCGCGGCATGGCCGGTTGGCTGCAGGCCCAGCGGTCGCGCCTGGGCCTGCCGGCCGCGCCATACCCGGCGCTGGTCCAACAGCCGGTCGAGGTCGACCACCGCGCCCATCAGTCACGCCTCAGCAAGCCACAGAACACGCCTTCGATGAAGAACTCCTGCGTGGGGAGCACATCGATAGGCGCATAGGCTGGGTTACGTGGCAACAACCGGTAGTGCTTGCCCACGCGTTGCAGGCGCTTGATGGTGACTTCGCCGTCGAGCCGGGCTACCACGATCTGGCCATCACGGGCATCGGCCTGTTGCAGGATGCCGACCAGG
>NZ_AEWE02000043.1:0-2126 GCF_000190455.2 Pseudomonas sp. TJI-51 | reverse complement strand
CGAGCAGCAACTGCTCGTGGATGCCCAGGTCCGGGCCGATCGGGGCGCCTGCCGCCACTTGGCCGAGCACCGGGACTTCGAGCATTTCTGGCCGGCGCAGGGGGTCGGCCAGGCGAATGCCCCGCGCCTGGTTGGGGGTGACATCGATATAACCCGCCTGACACAGGGCGGTGATGTGTTTGCGCGCGACGCTGCGCGAGGCAAAACCGAAGCGCGTGGCGATGTCCGCCAGGCTCGGCGGCTGCCCGTGGTCGCTGATGCGCTCGCGGATGAAGTCGAAAATGGCGCGGCGTTTGGGGGTAAGGTTATTCATGGAGCACATTTGTACTCCTTTCGCCGCGTGCTGAACAGACCCCTTCGTCGTCTGCATTGGTTATGATCCCCCGGCTTGTGTTTTTCTGAACGGGATACCCCATGCTCACCGCCCTGCTGTTCGACCTCGACGGAACCCTTACCGACACCGACAGCCTGCACTTGCAGGCCTTTCGCCAACTGCTGCGTGACCATGACGGCCGCGAGCTGAGCCAGGCCCAGTTCGAGGCCCAGGTCAGCGGCAGGGCCAATGGCGAGCTGTTCGCCGAACTGTTCCCCGGCGCCAGTACCGAACAGTGCGCCAGGCTGGCCGACCGCAAGGAAGCCTTGTTCCGGGAGATGTCGCCGGCGTTGCAGCCCATGCCAGGCCTGCTGCGCCTGCTGGAGCATGCCCAGGCCCACGCCATCGGCATGTGCGTGGTCACCAACGCGCCGCGGCTCAATGCCGAGCACATGCTCGCTGCCATGGGCTTGGCCCAGCGCTTCGAGCATGTGGTCGTGGCCGACGAGCTGGCCCGGCCCAAACCCGACCCGCTGCCCTACCTTACCGGGCTGCAGCGGCTGGGCGCCGCGGCCGGGCAGGCGCTGGCTTTCGAGGACTCCTTGCCGGGGGTGGCTGCAGCCACTGCGGCCGGTATCTTTACCGTCGGCGTAGCCACCACGCAAACGCCTGAGCGGTTGCGGGCAGCGGGGGCACAGTTGGTCATCGCTGATTTCAACGACGCCCAGTTGTGGGCATTGCTCGAGCAACGCCAGCGCGCTTGATCCTCGACAGCACCATTGAAGCCCTAGCCATCCCAACCACCGCGCTGCCCAGGCCACCCCATGCTGATCGACGAAGAACTCACCCTGAAAAAGCTGGAAACCTTCCTCGCCTTCATGCGCAGCGGCAACCTCAGCCGCGCTGCCGCCGAACTGTGCACCAGTTCGGTCAGCGTGCACCGTGCCATCCATTCGCTGGAAAGCGCCCTGCGCTGCGCCCTTTTCAAGCACGAAGGCCGGCAGCTTATTCCGCTGGAAAGCGCCTACGTACTGGAAAAGAAAGCCCGCCTGCTGATCCAGGACGCCGAGCAGATGGTGCGCCAGACCCGCGAAGCTGCCGGCTTCTATGCCGAGCGCTTTCGCCTGGGCGCGCTGTACTCGCTAACGGTAAAAACCGTGCCCAAGCTGGTGATGGGGCTTAAGCTGCGGCGCAGCGAACTGAACATCGACCTCACCCTGGGCTCCAACCTCGACCTGCTGCAGCGCCTGAAAAACCATGAACTGGAGGCCATTCTCGTCTCCCTGGACGAGAGCGTCAGCGACCCGGCCTGCGAACAACTGCCGCTGTTTTCCGACGACATCTTCCTCGCCGTACCTACTGATTCCCCCTTCGCCGAGCAGGCCGAGGTGGACCTGGCCGACCTGGCCGACTCCACCTTCATCACCCTGACCCAAGGGTTTGCCACACACCGCGATGGCGCCCGGGTCTTCCAGCAAGCCGGCTTCGAGCCAAAGGTCGCCATGCAGGTCAACGACATCTTCACCCTGCTGAGCATGGTCAGCTCGGGCGTGGGCTTTGCCCTGCTGCCGGGGCGCATCGCGGCCGTCTACGAAAACCGCGTCAGGCTGATAGCCCTGCAGCCGCAGTACCGTTTGCAGCAGCATATCGGCGTGGTGTTTCTGAAGGCGCGGGAGCGGGAGCCGAACCTGCTGGCCTTGCTGGCGGAATGCCGGATGTACAGCCTGGAGCGCTAGGTTGTTGCACTGGCACCGATGAAGGGCGGCACCAGGAGCGTAGTGCTGTCCACTTGAGCAGTTGGGGCCGCTCCGCG
>NZ_AEWE02000042.1:0-16381 GCF_000190455.2 Pseudomonas sp. TJI-51 | reverse complement strand
AGCTTCAAACACTTGACTCGCTGCGATCTCTCGTAGCGGGAGGCGAATCATACAGCGTTTAAAAGCGCTGTCAACCATCATCTCAACCGCTTTTGATCATTCGATCGTAGCCCTCACAGCGCCTTCCGAATCGATTAACTCATTGAATTTCAAGGAGTTTGTCGTTCCGTTGTCGCTGGAAGTGGGGCGCATTATAAGGGGATTCGAGAAGGCGTCAACCTTTAATTCAAATAAACTTTCAGGGCGCTTGAAAAGCAAAGCGGGGAGGCCTTTCGGCCTCCCCGCTTCTATATAGGTACACCGCCAGGCAATCACTCAGCCTTCAGCGTAACCCGCCCGAAGGACTTCTTACCCGCCTGGCACACATGCGTAGCACCCAGACCAAACAGGAAATCCTTGTCGACCACCACACCATCCACTTTCACTGCACCAGCACTCAGCAAGTCACGCGCCTGCGCCGAGTTCTTCACCAGGCCAGCACGGTTCAGAACCGCAGCGATAGGCAAGCCTTCCGCCGAAACCACCTCTACCTCCGGCAGGTCTTCAGGCAGCTCGCCTTCTTTCATACGGTTGCCCGCAGCACGGTGTGCATTGGCGGCAGCCTCCTCACCATGGAAACGCGCGACTATCTCTTCCGCCAGCTTGATCTTGATGTCTCGCGGGTTGGCGCCATTGGCCACATCGGCGCGGAACTGCTCAATCTCTTCCATGGAGCGGAAGCTCAGCAGCTCGAAGTAACGCCACATGAGCGTATCCGGGATCGACACCAGCTTGCTGTACATCACGCCCGGCGCTTCCTGGATACCGACATAGTTGCCCAGCGACTTGGACATTTTCTTCACACCGTCCAGCCCTTCGAGCAACGGCATGGTCACGATGTTCTGCGCTTCCTGGCCATAGGCACGCTGCAGTTCGCGCCCCATCAGCAGGTTGAACTTCTGGTCGGTACCACCCAGCTCGACGTCTGCTTTCAGCGCGACCGAATCGTAGCCCTGCACCAGCGGGTAGAGGAACTCGTGAATGGCAATCGGCTGGTTGGTGGTGTAGCGCTTGTCGAAGTCATCACGCTCGAGCATGCGCGCCACCGTGTACTGCGAGGCCAGGCGGATGAAGTCGGCCGGGGTCAGCTTGTCCATCCAGGTGGAGTTGAAGGCGACTTCGGTCTTGGCCGGATCAAGAATCTTGAACACCTGCTGCTTGTAGGTCTCGGCGTTGTCCAGCACCTGCTCACGAGTCAGCGGCGGACGCGTTGCGCTCTTGCCGCTTGGGTCGCCGATCATGCCGGTGAAGTCGCCGATCAGGAAGATGACCTGGTGGCCCAGCTCCTGGAACTGACGCAGCTTGTTGATCAGCACCGTGTGCCCCAGGTGCAGGTCCGGGGCGGTCGGGTCGAAGCCGGCCTTGATGCGCAGAGGCTGGCCGCGCTTGAGCTTCTCAACCAGTTCCGACTCGACCAGTACTTCTTCCGCACCGCGCTTGATAAGCGCCAGCTGCTCTTCAACCGACTTCATAGACAAACCCGCAAGGCTCAGATTCAGGGGGAGCCAACCATACAAGATCGGCCGTCAAATACAAGTTTTGCAAAGGAATGTGACCCGGGCACAGGCTTGCGACGTCTACGCGCCCTTGCGTGAAAGTGGATTTGGTTATATTTTATACAGTTATTTCATCTTCATCATGTCATTCATCTATTCCATTTCACCTTTTTCAAAGTCACCTTACCCATGACCAACGAACCGCCTAAAGCGCCACCGCTTTATCCGAAGAGCCACCTGTTGGCCGCCAGCGGCATTGCCGCCCTGCTCAGCCTGGCTTTGCTGGTATTTCCGTCCAGCGAAGTGGAAGCCAAGAAAACCACCCTCAACCTCGAGCTGGAAAGCCCTGCCGAACAATTGAAGGACGAAGCCCGCGCTGCGCCCATGGTGCAGGCACAGGGTGAGCAAGGCTCACCTTTCGCCCAGATAGAAGCAGCCACACCCGAAACCCAGAAAGCCGAGCAGCCAACGCAAGACGCCAAACAGGTCGCCGAAGCCGCCAAGCAACCAGGCCACCGCGAGGTTACCGTAGCGCGCGGCGATACCCTGTCCACGCTGTTTGCCAAGGTCGGCCTGCCAGCCAATGCCGTGCACGACCTGCTGGCCAGCAACAAGCAGGCCAAGCAGTTCACCCAACTCAAGCACGGCCAGGTCCTGCAGTTCGAACTCGACAAGGATGGCCAACTGGCCAGCCTGCACAGCAAGGTCAGCAACCTTGAAACCATCAGCCTGAGCAAAAGCGCCAAAGGCTTTACCTTCAACCGTGAAATCAGCAAGCCGGTGGTGCGTACTGCCTATGCCCACGGGGTCATCAAAAGCTCGCTGTCAGCCTCTGCCCAGCGTGCCGGCCTTTCCCACAGCATGACCATGGACATGGCGCGCGTGCTGGGCTACGACATCGACTTCGCCCAGGATATTCGCCCAGGCGACGAGTTCGACGTGGTCTACGAGCAGAAGGTGATGGATGGCAAGGTCGTCGGCACGGGCAATATCCTTTCGGCGCGCTTCACCAACCGTGGCAAAACCTACACTGCCGTGCGCTACACCAACAAGCAGGGCAACACTACCTACTACACTGCCGACGGCAACAGCCTGCGCAAAGCCTTCATCCGCACCCCGGTGGACTTCGCCCGTATCAGTTCGCGCTTCTCCGCCGGCCGCAAGCACCCGATCCTGAACAAGATTCGCGCGCACAAGGGCGTTGACTACGCAGCCCCACGCGGCACGCCTATCAAGGCAGCAGGCGACGGCCGCATCGAACTGGCCGGGCGCCGCGGCGGCTACGGCAACACCGTGATCATCCAGCACGGTAACCGCTACAAGACGCTGTATGGCCACATGCAGGGCTTTGCCAAAGGCATCAAGACCGGTAGCACCGTCAAGCAGGGCCAGATCATCGGTTACATCGGCACCACTGGCCTTTCCACCGGGCCTCATCTTCACTATGAGTTCCAGGTCAATGGCGTGCATGTCGACCCCCTGAGCCAGAAGGTGCCAATGGCCGACCCGATCGCCAAGAACGAGCGTCAACGCTTCTTGCAGCAGAGCCAGCCACTGATCGCCCGCATGGATCAGGAAAAGGCCACCCTGCTCGCCGCGAACAAGCGCTAAGCCATGGCGCTTTACCTGGGGGTGATGTCCGGTACCAGCCTGGATGGCCTGGACATCGCCTTGGTCGAACAAGGCGAGCAGCTTGAACTGCTCGCCACGCTCTACCTGCCAATGCCCGCCAGCCTGCGCCAGGACTTGCTTGCCCTGTGCAGCAGCGGCCCTGACGAAATCGCCCGGGCAGCATTGGCGGAAAATCACTGGGCCACCCTTGCGGCCGAGGGTATACGCCAGCTGCTCGCTCAGCAGGGCCTGCAGGCTGACGCCATACGCGCCATTGGTAGCCATGGTCAGACGGTCCGTCACGAACCCGCCCGCGGCTTCACCGTACAGATCGGTAACCCCGCGCTGCTCGCCGAGCTTACTGGTATCAGCGTGGTAGCCGACTTCCGCCGCCGCGATGTGGCCGCCGGCGGGCAAGGCGCGCCACTTGTCCCGGCCTTCCACGAAACCCTGTTCAGCCACCTGGGCCAACGGGTAGCAATTCTCAATGTGGGCGGTTTCAGCAACCTCAGCCTGATCGAGCGGGATGCACCGGTGCATGGCTTTGATTGTGGCCCAGGCAATGTTTTGCTGGATGCCTGGGTCGAGCGCAAACGCGGCCAGGCCTACGATGCCGACGGTGCCTGGGCTGCCACCGGCGTGGTGCAGGCCGATTTGCTGCACGCATTGATGAGCGACCCGTTCTTCGCGGGCAGCGGCCCCAAGAGTACCGGCCGTGAGGTGTTCAACCTGCCTTGGCTCGACCGCCACCTCGCCGGCCTGCCCGCCTACCGGGACGAGGATGTGCAGGCGACACTGCTGGAGTTGACCGCACGCAGCATCATCGACTCGCTGGAAAACGCGCAACAAGGCACCGAAGCACTGTTGGTCTGCGGTGGAGGCGCCCGCAACGGTGCGCTAATGGCCCGCCTCGGCCAACTGCTGCCCACTGCACGTGTTACAAGCACCAGTGCCCATGGCGTAGACCCTGACTGGGTCGAAGCCATGGCCTTCGCCTGGCTGGCCCATTGCTGCCTGGAGGGCATCGCCGCCAACCGCCCCAGCGTCACTGCCGCCAGGGGCCTGCGCATACTCGGTGCAATCTATCCGGCATGACACCCAGGCCAGAAAGCAAAACGCCGCGCAATTGCGCGGCGTTTTCGTATCGGCCCGAATTCAGATCGAGAACGACGACCCGCAACCGCAGGTGGTGGCGGCATTCGGGTTCTTGATCACAAAGCGCGAACCTTCCAGGCCTTCCTGGTAGTCCACTTCGGCACCGGCCAGGTACTGGAAGCTCATCGGGTCGACCACCAGGGAAACGCCTTCGCGCTCGACGATGGTGTCGTCTTCAGCCACGTCTTCATCGAAGGTGAAGCCGTACTGAAAGCCCGAGCAACCGCCACCGGTCACGAACACCCGCAGCTTCAGACGTTCATTGCCTTCCTCATTGACCAGGTTCTTCACCTTCTGGGCTGCGCCATGGGTGAATTCCAGGCCGGTAGGGGTGAAGGTTTCGACGCTCATGTTGATTCTCCCGGCGCGGTAGCCGCCATATAACTCTCGATGACGCGCATTATCCGCTTTCCCGAGAAAATTGGTCAACAATACGTAAGCCGCAAGCGACAACCTACACGCCGCAAGCTCCACCCGCAGGGGTGTTGCTCGCGGCGTCTGTCACGGCAGCAGGCCTGCGTGGGACAGGCCCATGCGCTCATCCAGTCCAAACAGGATGTTGAGGTTCTGCACTGCCTGCCCCGAAGCCCCCTTCACCAGGTTGTCGATCACCGACAGCACCACTACCAGGTCCCCGCCCTGCGGGCGATGAACGGCAATGCGGCAAACGTTGGCACCGCGCACGCTGCGGGTTTCCGGGTGGCTACCGGCCGGCATCACGTCGACGAACGGCTCATCGGCGTAGCGTTTCTCGAACAACGCCTGCAGGTCGACCGAAGTATCGGCCACGTTCGCGTACAGGGTAGCGTGGATACCACGGATCATCGGTGTCAGGTGCGGCACGAACGTCAGGCCGATGTCCTTGCCGGCCGCCTGGCGCAGGCCCTGGCTGATTTCCGGCAAGTGGCGATGCCCCTTGACGGCATAGGCCTTCATGCTTTCACCGGCTTCGCAGAACAGCGAACCCACTGCCGCACCACGCCCGGCGCCGCTGACACCCGACTTGCAGTCGGCGATCAGCCGCGCGGGGTCGGCCAGACCCGCTTCCAGTAACGGCAGGAAACCGAGCTGGGTGGCGGTCGGGTAGCAACCCGGCACGGCAATCAGGCGCGCCTGGCGAATCTTCTCGCGGTTCACTTCGGGCAGGCCATACACGGCGTCCTTGAGCAGTTCAGGCGCGCCATGCGGCTGACCGTACCACTTGCCCCACTCGGTGGCATCCTGCAGACGGAAGTCAGCCGACAGGTCGATCACCTTGGTACCCGCCGCCAGCAATTCGCCGGCCAGTGCGTGGGCAACGCCATGCGGTGTGGCGAAGAACACGACGTCGCAAGCAGCCAGCGCCTTGCTGTCGGGTACGCTGAACGCCAGCCCGTCATAGTGGCCGCGCAGGTTCGGGTACATGTCTGCCACCGCCACGCCCGCCTCCGAGCGCGAAGTGATGACAGCCACTTCGGCCTGTGGATGCTGTGCCAGCAGACGCAACAGTTCGACGCCGGTGTAACCGGTGCCGCCAACAATACCGACCTTGATCATAACGCTTGCCCCTTATCAACGAGCCGTCTGGAAAGCGCACGATAATAGGGGCGCGAGGCGCCTGTAACAACTCTTCGGGTGTCCCTTCCGGCGCCCGACCACTACTATCTGACGACCGTGATTACCTGAAGGAACACCCTCCATGCTTTACCTATGGATCAAAGCGCTGCATATCGTCAGCGTAGTCTGCTGGTTCGCCGGCCTGTTCTATCTGCCGCGGCTGTTCGTGTACCACGCCCAGAGCCAGGACAGCATCAGCCAGGAACGCTTCGTGACCATGGAGCGCAAGCTCTACCGCGGCATCATGAACCCCGCAATGGTCGCCACCTATGTGTTTGGCGCCTGGATGCTCTACCTCAACCCCGGCTGGCTGAGCCAGGGCTGGCTGCATGCCAAGCTGACCCTGGTAATCCTGCTCACCGGCTACCATCACGTGTGTGGCGCCCAGCGCAAACGCTTCGCCAGCGGCACCAACACACGCAGCCACGTCTATTATCGCTGGTTCAACGAAGTGCCCGTGCTCATCCTGCTGGGCATCGTGATTCTGGTGGTGGTCAAGCCGTTCTGACACAGCCACCTCAACTATCAGCAAGCCCAGCCGCGCTGCCAGGCCATTGGCCCCCGGGCCTTGTAGCAAAACGCAGCACCTGGCACGGGCACGCTGTACACTAGGCGCCCTCTTCCGCCCCCAGGAGCCTTGCATGTCCCGTTACGCCATGATCACTGGTGCTTCCAGCGGCCTGGGCCTGGCCCTGGCGGAAGCGCTGGCACGGCGTGGACGCAACCTGATCCTGGTGGCACGCCAGCGCGAAACGCTGGAACCGGTCGCCATCGAGCTGACCCAACGCTTTGGCGTAGAGGTACTGTTCCGCGCCTGCGACCTCAGCCAGCCGCTGCGCCTGTCAGGTTTCGTGCTGGAGCTGGAAGAAGGCGAGCGGCGCATCGACCTGCTGGTCAACTGTGCCGGTTTGCGCACCTACGGCCCATTCCTGGCCCATGAGTGGGCCGACGAGCAAGACCTGCTCGAGGTCAACGTGCTGGCCATGAGCCGGCTATGCCATGCAATCGGCAACCTGATGGCCGTGCAGGGTGGCGGGCAGATCCTCAACGTTGCAGGCCTGGCCGGGGTCGCACCTGGGCCATGGATGGCGGCCTATGCCGCCAGCAAAGCCTACGTGCTGAGCTTTTCCCAGGCACTGCGTGAGGAGCTCAAGCGCGCCGGCATCAAGGTCTCGGTACTGTGCCCCGGCCCGGTATGCTCTGCACGGCGGCGCATCCCCCGCCTGGATGGCAAGCCACGCTGCCTGAGCCCCGAGGAAGTGGCCCTGTACACGGTGCGGGCGCTGGACAAGAACCGCGCCCTGATCATGCCAGGGCGGCGCAACCGCTGGCTGGCCTTCGCCCCCCGTCTGCTGCCACGCTGGCTGGTACGCAAACTGGCCGGCGCCATTCACCGCCGCTATTGCCCGGCCGGCATGGAATAGCCACTGGGCGATTGGCGCCTGGCTGAGTACACTCGGCCCGACCCTCACCATGGAGCAAGTGCTGTGGACGATTTATTCATCAAGATCATCAACCGGGAAATCCCGGCGAAGATCATTTACGAGGACGACCAGGTTCTGGCGTTCCACGATATCGCCCCTCAGGCGCCCGTGCACTTTTTGGTTATCCCTAAAAAGCACATCCGCACCCTCAACGACCTGACGGAAGAGGACAAAGGCCTGGCTGGCCACATCCTGTTCACCGCCCAGCGCCTGGCCAAGGAACTTGGCTGTGATGGCGGTTTCCGCGTGGTCATGAACTGCAACGAGCAGGGCGGCCAGACCGTCTACCACATCCATATGCACGTGCTCGGCCAGCGCCAGATGAACTGGCCGCCGGGCTGATCCACGGCAAGCGACCCCGCCGCTATTGCGGTAAACTGTCGGGCACATTCTTGCGGAGGTGCCCGATGGCTACCGAACGTCACTACTCGCCGCTCGACCGCTTGTTGCTGCAGGCCGATACCGCCATGCGCACCTTGCTGCCCTTCAGCGGCCAACCCGCCCGGCCGTCACCGGCCATCATCCAGCCAGACGCCACCCTGGACGAACAGCAGACCCGCCACATTGCCGGCCTGATGCGCATCAACCATACCGGTGAAGTCTGCGCCCAGGCGCTGTACCAGGGTCAGGCCCTGACGGCGAAGCTGCCCCAAGTGCGCAAGGCCATGGAGCATGCCGCCGAGGAAGAAATCGACCACCTGGCGTGGTGCGAGCAACGCATTCGCCAGCTGAACAGCCACCCAAGCGTGCTCAACCCCCTGTTCTATGGCATGTCCTTCGGCATTGGCGCACTGGCCGGGCTGGTCAGCGACAAGGTCAGCCTGGGTTTCGTCGCCGCCACCGAGCACCAGGTATGCAAGCACCTGGACGAACACCTTGAGCAGTTGCCGCAAGAAGACGAAAAGTCCCGCGCCATTCTCGAGCAGATGCGCGTCGACGAAGAGCAGCACGCCGAGTCCGCCCTGGAAGCCGGTGGCTACCGTTTCCCTGCTCCTGTGCGCTTCGGTATGAGCTTGCTGGCCAAGGTCATGACCAAGAGCACCTACCGCATCTGAAGGCTGCCCCATGACGGACCGAATCGACGCCAAGGACCTGGCGCGAGCCGTGCAAGCCGGCGTTCTCCAGCCTGGCCAGGACCAGGCCCTGCTGGCGTTCCTGCGCCAGCAACCGCCAGCACGCGGTACCTTTCAGCTGGCCCATGTCGCCTTCTACTTCGGCGCCATGCTGATCATGGCGGCCATGGGCTGGTTGCTCACCGAGGCCTGGATGAGCATCGGCGACGCCGCACTGCTGGGCATCGCCAGCCTGTACATCGGGCTGATCACCTTGTTTGCCCTCAACTTGCAGCGGCGTGCGCAGCCCGTAGCCGCCGGGGTACTGGCCGCCGTCGCGGTCAGTATCGTGCCGCTGGCAGTGTTCGCCATCGAACGCTTGGCGGGTTGGTGGCCAATGGATGACACCCAGGCCAACTACCACCACTACTACACCTACGTGCAAGGCGGCTGGCTGGCGATGGAGGCGGCCACAGTAGTGGCCGGTTTGCTGATGCTGCGGTTGATCCCTTACCCGTTCATCGTCATGCCGATCGCCGTGGCCTTATGGTTCATGACGATGGACCTGACTGAGTGGTTCTTCGGCTCGCCGTTCAGCTGGGCGCAGCGCCGTGAGGTTTCGCTGTGGTTCGGCCTGGGAATGCTGGTGGTGTTCCTGCTGGTGGACGGCCGTACACGCGAGGACTATGCCCGCTGGGGGTACCTGGCAGGGCTGGCGGCATTCTGGGGCGGGCTGACGCTATTGGACAGCGGCAGCGAGCTGGGCAAGGCGCTGTACTGCCTGATAAACATTGCGCTGATGGGCATGGCAGTGCTGCTGCGCCGGCCGGTGTTCATGGTGTTCGGCGCGCTGGGGGTTGCGGCCTACCTGGGCTACCTGGCGTATGAGGTATTCGCACAATCGCTGCTGTTCCCGGTCGTGGTGACGCTGATCGGGCTGGGGGTCATCTGGCTGGGGCTGGTCTACCAGAAGCGCCGGGAGCGGTTGAGCCGCGCAATGCGCAGCGGCTTGCCGGCATGGCTTCGCTCTGCATTGCCGGCCCTGCGCAACTGATGGTGTCGGGGCCGCTTGGCGGCCCCAAAAAACCCGGCTTCAACCCAACTCTACAATCTCGTACCCGTGGGTGATTTCGACCCCGGCACGCTCGAGCATGATCGACGCAGAGCAGTACTTCTCTGCCGACAGCTCTACCGCGCGCTTGACCTGCGCTTCTTTCAGCCCGCGCCCCTTAACGACGAAGTTCATGTGGATCTTGGTGAACACTTTCGGGTCTTCACTGGCGCGCTCGGCTTCCAGAAACGCCTCGCAGCTCTCCACCGCCTGGCGCGACTTCTTCAGAATGCTGACCACGTCAAAGCTGCTGCAGCCACCCAACCCCAACAGCAGCATCTCCATAGGGCGCACACCCAGGTTGCGGCCGCCGGCCTCGGGCGGGCCATCCATCACGACGACATGGCCGCTGCCCGATTCGCCGAGAAACATTGCCTCACCGGCCCACTGGATACGTGCCTTCATCTACCTGGACTCCTGATATTCGGAAAAGGGTGTCAGCTTAGACCTTGTGTGGCTGTGGGAAAAGTACGAGAGGACTCGGTTTAGTACCGAAACATCTTGTAGTGTCTGATAAGCTGGCGCCAAATGACTGGCGCCTGCCGCTGTCGATCTACAAAAATACCCAAGCCTCGTATCGAACAGGACTTCGTGATGGTTGCCTCTGCCCTACCCGCAAAGATCAAGAACATCGACAAGTTGCTGGTGCACTGCCAGCGCCGCCGCTTCACCGCAAAAAGCAACATCATCTGCGCTGGCGACCGGGCCGAAACACTGTCGTTCATCATCAAGGGGTCGGTCACCATCATCATCGAAGACGATGACGGTCATGAAATGATCATCGCCTACCTCAACCCGGGCGATTTCTTTGGCGAGCTGGGGCTGTTCGAGCCCGTTGAGGGTGAGCAGCAGCGCAGCGCCTGGGTACGGGCGAAGACGGAATGCGAAGTGGCCGAGATCAGTTACGAGAAATTTCGCGAAGTGGCGCGCCAGGACCCGGAAATTCTCTACGCCCTGGGCAGCCAGATGGCCCAACGCCTTCGTAATACCACACGCAAGGTCGGCGACCTGGCGTTCTTCGACGTAACCGGCCGCGTCGCCCGCTGCCTGCTGGAGCTGTGCAAGCAGCCCGACGCCATGACCCATCCGGATGGCATGCAGATCAAGATCACCCGCCAGGAAATCGGCCGCATCGTCGGTTGCTCGCGGGAAATGGTCGGCCGCGTGCTCAAAGACCTCGAAGAGCGCAGCCTGGTCCATGTCAAAGGCAAGACCATGGTGGTCTACGGTACCCGCTAATCCCTGGGCAGGTCGGCCAAGACCTTGGCGTAAGCTTGCGAGAGGCGCTGGAACCAGGGCACTGCGGGCGCCACTTCGTGCAAGGCAATGTGTGCGTCGGCGCGGCAACGCTGCTCAAGCGCGCAGCACTCGTTGAAACGGTTGACCGCCGCCACCATCGCCTCACGTTCGTTGTCCAGCAACAACGCGCCGTGCACCAGTACCACCGGGCGTTTGCCGCCCAGGCCCTGGCGCCATCGCTGGGCGGTACCGACCAGCTTGCGGCCGTTGAGGTTGACGTTGTAACGGCCATCGCAGAAGGCGCCGTCGATTTCCCCCACCGACGCTACCCCGCCCCACTCGCGCAACACATCGCACAGTGGCAGGCACAGGCGCTCATAAGCGGTTTCGATACGGCCATGGTCGCCTTCGCTGCGCGGCGCGGCATAGACCAGCGCCACGTTCACGGTGGCATGCGACTGCGGGACCGGCTCACCGCCGGTTTCACGCAGCAATACCGGCCAACCGGCGATCGCCAGTTCTGCGCAGGCTGTTTCGAAATTGGCTAGCCGGCTCATGCGCCGGGGCATCACCAAGGCATGGTCAGTGGGGCGCCAGAACAGCACACCACTCTCACGTTCGCCGCGGCAAACGGCGGCCAGCAGGTCCTGTTCGGCGTGCAAGCCCTGCTCGACAGTCAGGGCCAGGGGTTGATCGCTCATTGCTCCACCTTGGATGTTGTTTTCAAGGGCCTCTTGCCGGGCCCGTAAAAAAGCCGGCAATCACGCCGGCTTCATTGCAATCAGTCCAGTTGCTGAACAGTTTTCTTCACCTGGTCCGGGAAGAACAGCCGCTGCAGCTCCAGCCCAGGTTGTTCGGCGCGCATGAATGCCTCACCCACCAGGAACGAATAAACGTCATTGATCGCCATCAGCTCGACATCGGCCCGGTTCAAGATACCGCTCTCGGTAATTGCCAGGCGATCACGCGGTATGCGCGGCAGCAGGTCGAGGGTGGTTTCCAGGCTGACTTCAAAGGTGTGCAGGTTGCGGTTGTTCACGCCCACCAGCGGTGTATCCAGGGTTTTCAGCGCACGCTCCAGCTCATCGCCATCGTGCACTTCTACCAGTACATCGAGGCCGACGTCATTGGCGGTGGCGGCCAGTTCGGCCATCTTCACGTCATCCAGCGCCGACACAATCAGCAGCACGCAGTCCGCACCCAAGGCCCGCGCCTCGACGATCTGGTACGGGTCGATCATGAAATCCTTGCGGATCACAGGCAGGGAAACCGCCGCACGTGCCTGCTGCAAGTACTCATCGGCACCCAGGAAGTAGTCCACATCGGTCAGCACCGACAGGCAGGTAGCACCGCCCTTCTCATAGCTGACAGCGATTTCCGCCGGCCTGAAGTCTTCACGGATCACGCCCTTGCTGGGCGAGGCCTTCTTGATTTCGGCAATCACCGCAGGCTGCTTGCGCTTGGCCTGCTCGATCAAGGCATTGGCAAAGCCCCGGGGAGCGTCAGCGGCCTTGGCCAGGCCCTCCAGTTCGCGAAGGCTGACCCGCGCGCTGCGCTCGGCCACTTCCTGGAACTTGCGGGCAATGATCTTTTCCAGCACCGTCGGCACGCTCATGCTTCGTTCTCCACCTTGAATACTGCAGTAAATGCACCCAATTCCTGCAGCTTTTCCCAGGCCAGGCCGGTGTGCAGTACGTCATGGGCCAGTTCCACACCGGCTTTCAGGCTCATGGCATGGTCAGCGGCATACAGCGCCGCACCGGCATTGAGCACGATCATCTCGGCAGCTTTCTGGCCGTTTTCAGTCTTGCGCCGGCCCAGTGCATCACGGATCAGTTCCAGTGACGCCTGCGGGCTCTCAACGGCCAGGCCATGCAGGCTCTGGCTTTTCAGGCCGAGGTCTTCCGGCTCGACCCAGTATTCGGTGATCTGGTCGTTCTTCAGCTCGGCCACAAAGGTGGGGGCAGCCAGGCTGAACTCATCCAGGCCATCCTTTGAGTGCACCACCAGCACATGCTTGCTGCCCAGGCGCTGCAGCACCTCGGCCAACGGCCGGCACAGGGCCTGAGCGAACACGCCGACCACCTGGTGTTTCACCCCGGCCGGATTCGTAAGCGGGCCGAGCATGTTGAACAGGGTACGCATACCCAGCTCGCGGCGCGGGCCAGCGGCGTGCTTCATTGCCGAGTGATGGCTTTGCGCGAACATGAAGCCGATCCCCAGGCTGTCTATGCAGCGGCCCACTTGCGTTGGCGTCAGGTTCAGGTAGATGCCGGCAGCTTCCAGCAAGTCGGCACTGCCGCTCTTGCCCGACACCGCGCGGTTGCCATGCTTGGCCACTGGGCAGCCCGCCGCCGCCAGCACGAACGACGAAGCGGTGGAAACGTTGAAGATGTTGGCACCGTCACCGCCGGTACCGACGATATCCACCACACCCTCCAGGCTCTGCAGCTCGACCTTGTCGGCCAGCTCGCGCATCACCGATACCGCGCCCACGATCTCGTCGATGCTCTCGCTTTTCATGCGCATGCCCATCAGGAAGGCGCCGATCTGCGCCTCGCTGCACTGGCCTGTCATGATCTGGCGCATCACATCGCGCATTTCTTCGGTCGAAAGGTCCAGCTGGCCAACGATACGGCTCAGCGCGCTTTTGATGTCCATATTCAATCCTTAGCGGCGGCCGCCGGTCTGCTTGAGGAAGTTGGCGAACAGCTCGTGGCCCTGCTCGGTGAGGATCGACTCAGGGTGGAACTGCACCCCTTCGATGTTCAGCGTTTTGTGTCGCAGGCCCATGATCTCGTCGACCGAACCATCTGCATGGGCCGTCCAGGCGGTCACTTCCAGGCAGTCAGGCAAGGTGTCGCGCTTGACCACCAGCGAGTGGTAGCGGGTCACCGTCAGCGGGTTGTTGAGGCCGGCAAACACGCCGAGGTCGCGGTGGAGTACCGGGCTGGTCTTGCCATGCATCACCTGGCGAGCCCGGACCACGTCACCGCCAAAGGCCTGGCCGATGGACTGGTGGCCCAGGCATACGCCGAGGATCGGCAGCTTGCCGGCGAAATGCAGGATGGCCTCGATGGACACGCCCGCCTCGCTCGGCGTGCACGGGCCAGGGGAGACGACGATCCGCTCGGGGTTCAGGGCTTCGATCTGGGCAATGGTCAGTTCGTCATTGCGAACGACCTTGACCTCGGCACCCAGCTCGCCAAGGTACTGCACAACGTTGTAAGTAAATGAGTCGTAGTTGTCGATCATCAGTAACATGGTGTTAAACCTCTTGAACTTACTGACTTCAAATTCGAACCTCCCTCTGCCCGCCATAGCGGTGGCTGTGCCACTTGAGGGCGAGGAACAGGAAGGCAAACAGGGGCGGGCCGGACTGGCCGGCAGGGGATAAAGTCAGGCGCGCCAACGCCAACGGGCGTGGGCCTTGATTACGCGCATCAAGAGTTTGCTGACGATCAACACAGGGTAGGTCTCGCTCATACGTCACGGCACAGTAGCCTACCGGCGCGGCGGGCGCAATATGCCTGTAAACACGGGGAAACGAATGGACTTGGGAGCGAAGCCCCACGATTTGCTAATGTCGATCAGGTTGTTCTCATAAAAACAAAGAAAAGGATGTTCCGCGATGAGAAAAGCTCCACTTTTGCGCTTTGCCTTCGCTTCATTAGCCTTGGCCTGCAGCCAGGCCTTTGCCGCCCCCTCGCCCTATTCCACGCTGATCGTATTCGGCGACAGCCTGGCAGATACCGGGCAGTTCCCCGACCTGACAGGTGGCACCTCCGGCGCACGCTTCACCAACCGTGAGGCCGATGGCAATTTTGCCCCGGTGTCGCCGATGATCCTCGGTGGCCGTTTGGGCTTAGACCCCAATGCGCTGAACCCCTCCACCTCCGTCGGTGTACGCCCCGACGGCAACAACTGGGCGGTAGGGGGCTACACCACGCAACAGATTCTTGATTCGATCACCGAAACCTCCAGAACCGTCATTCCACCCGGCAACCCAGGCGCCGGGACGGTGTTGCGAGAGAAGCCTGGCTACCTGGCCAACGGGCTGCGCGCCGACTCCAATGCCCTGTACTACCTGACCGGCGGCGGCAACGACTTTCTGCAAGGCCTGGTCAACAGCCCGGCCGACGCAATGGCGGCCGGCGCTCGGCTGGCCGCCAGCGCTCAGGCCCTGCAACAGGGCGGCGCACGCTACATCATGGTCTGGCTGCTACCCGACCTTGGTCAAACACCGAACTTCAGCGGCACGCCGCAACAGAACCCGCTGTCGTTGCTGTCCGGGGCGTTCAATCAATCCCTGCTGGGCCAGCTGAGGCAGATCGATGCCCAGGTCATCCCCCTGAACATCCCTGTGTTGCTGAGCGAGGCCTTGGCCAGCCCCAGCCAGTTCGGCCTGGCACCTGACCAGAACCTGGTCGGCACTTGCTACAGCGGGCAAGGCTGCGTGGGCAACCCGGTCTATGGCATCGACGGCACCACGCCAGACCCGACCCGGCTACTGTTCAACGATTCGGTGCACCCGACCATCGCCGGCCAGCAACTGATTGCCGACTACGCCTACTCGATCCTGTCCGCGCCCTGGGAACTGTCCCTGCTGCCGGAAATGGCCCACGCCAGTCTGCGTGCCCACCAGGATGAATTGCGCAGCCAATGGCAAACGCCATGGCAGGCGATCGGCCAGTGGCAAGCGTTTGTCAGCAGCGGCGCCCAGGACCTGGACTTCGACAGCCAGGGCAGCGCGGCCAGCGGCGATGGCCGGGGCTACAACCTGACCGTGGGTGGCAGCTACCGCCTGAACGATGCCTGGCGCCTGGGGCTGGCGGGCGGCGTCTACCGGCAGAAACTGGAAGCAGGCACGCAAGATTCGGACTACAAGCTCGACAGCTACCTGGCCAGCGCCTTCGCCCAGTACCGGCAGGACCGCTGGTGGGCCGATGCTGCGCTGACAGCCGGGCACCTGGACTATAGCGACCTCAAGCGCACCTTTGCCCTGGGCGTGAACGACCGTAGCGAAAAGGCCGACACCGACGGTGAAGCCTGGGCTATGTCCGCACGGCTGGGCTACAACCTGGCGGCGGACAGCAGCAACTGGCAACTGGCGCCGTTCATCAGCGCCGACTATGCGCGGGTCAAGGTGGACGGCTACGACGAGAAGAGCGGGCGCTCCACAGCCCTGGGTTTCGATGACCAGGAGCGCACGTCTCGCCGCCTGGGCGTGGGGCTGCTGGGCAGCGTGCAGGTGCTGCCCTCTACCCGGCTGTTCGCCGAGGTGGCGCAAGAGCATGAGTTCGAGGATGACCAGCAGGACGTGACCATGCACCTGACCAGCTTGCCGGCGAATGACTTCACCCTGACCGGGTATACGCCACACAGCGACCTGACCCGGGCCAGCCTGGGGGTAAGCCATGAAGTGGTGGCGGGGGTGCATTTGCGCGGCAACTACAATTGGCGCAAGAGTGATGAGCTGACGCAGCAGGGGGTGAGTCTGGGGGTTAGCGTCGATTTCTAGGGCCTGTCCCGGCCCCATCGCCGGCAAGCCACAGGTGTCGCATCAGGGCTGATAGGTGTTTGTCACAAGATATGCAG
>NZ_AEWE02000041.1:61347-62126 GCF_000190455.2 Pseudomonas sp. TJI-51 | reverse complement strand
GGCATTGAGTCGCACCAGGACGATCCCGCGTGCGCGCAGCACCTCATAACGGGCCTTGAGCGCTGGGTTGTAGTTCATCGCCACCACTCCAATGTCTTTGACCTGAGCCCGCTAGCCGACCGTCACCTCAGCCGCGCACTCCACCGGGAAATTCACGGAGTTGGCGATAAAGCACTCATGATGCGCATCCTCGTGCAGGCGCAGGGCAACTTCCCGGTCCGAGTCTGCGCTGATGGTAACCTGCGGGCGCAGCAGCACATGGGTAAAACGGCCCTTGCCGTGATCGTCACCTTCCACCATGCGCCCCAGTGGAAGGTCGACATACGCCAGTACATTCACGCCGTTGACCGCGCACAGGTGCAGGTACCAGAGCTTGTGGCATGCCGACAGCGATGCCACTAGCATGTCTTCCGGGTTCCAGCGCTGCGGGTCGCCACGGAATGCCGGGTCTGCGGAGCCTTGCAGGGCAACCTTGCCGGCGGCCTCGACATTGAAGTCACGGCTGTAGGCGGTATAGCCGGCGGTGCCGTAGCCCTTGTTACCTGTCCACGTCACCTGAACCACATATTGATGTTCTTTCATGCATCATCCTTGAAATGATCAGCCCGTGTTGTTTCGCCGACTCACCGTGCGAGGGTATTTCTGGTTGGTGTGTTACCTGTAGCGGCCTCGTCGCCGGCAAGGCAGCTCTCATGGAACAATATATAACTTATTGTTTTAGCATGGCGTGTCTAGAAATCGACCCGCCGCGAAGAATTTAACGCGGTGTCTGGCACCGG
>NZ_AEWE02000041.1:0-61324 GCF_000190455.2 Pseudomonas sp. TJI-51 | reverse complement strand
CGCCCGCTCCCACAAGGGCCCTGTTAAATCAAAAAGTTATATATTGTCCTGCCCCGGCCGCCGCCTTAGCGATAAGGCCGGCGCGGGCCACATAAAACGAAAACCCCTTGAGGCATAAGCCGCAAGGGGTTTCTGTTTACTGCAGGCTACCGCTTAGACGTTATCCACTAAGTCAGGCCTGAGGCGGCCACCAGTCCTGAGGGAGTTTCAATTTCTGAAAATTATGTACCCGGTTTTGTACCCGGTTTTGTGCTTCGTGCCTGCTTCAGTGCGAGGTGAGATGATTAGCGCTCGTCATGCCCTCGGTCAGTTGTCACTGCGTCTCTGAAGGCAATGTAGGCTAGCTTGTCCTTTAGGTCTTTCATTTTGGACTCCACAAGCTTCGACACATCCTCATCGCTTGCGGTGGGTGGCGTTTCGTCAGGCCACATTAGCTCCCATTGAACTAAAAGCCTCAGATACCGCTCGGCGTATTTCAACGCCTCGTCCCGTTGAGCGGTCATGGTCGCAACTGTCTGGGCTGCGTTCTTTTGCTCGCGCGCGACTGATTCCTTGAGCAGCTTTTTGTAATCCCTCTCGGCCTCGGCGGCCAGTCCTTCTCTTTCTATAAGCGCAGTGATTACTGCGGTCTCGTCAGTGTCATGTCGCTTTGCGATTGAGCTCAGCTTGGTAAGGGTTTGTTTGCTGAGGCTGAATGTCCGAGGTTTTCGACCATTGCTGTCAGAGCGGTAGCGACGCTGCCGTATAGCTCCCTGTAGTCTTATGATCAGGTCCAGCCTGTCCTCTTGGATCTGCCTGATAGCAGCAACGACGTTCTCGTAGGTCGCAAACCGGGTAAACGCATCGCCCTTGAGCCTCCTCATGTACTCGGCATCGAGCCGGTGCCTGAGGTAATCGGCTGCCCATTCCCACTCACCATCCTGCTTGCGCAGCCACTTCAGTGGTTTCTCATTTTCTGACATCTCATCCTCCAGGCGGGCCATTTGGGCTATGAGTCAAAGCCAATCCTTCGGGAAAGATTTATACCGTTACTGTTTCGTTACGCAACCGTTATCAGCTTTGATACTGATATGTGAGTAAAACGTTACGTGTTGTTATATGAGCCGTTACTGTAACTAAGATATCGTGTATATAGGGTATATTTACGAGTTAAAAATTGGAGGTTCTATGCTTACCAGGCTTCTTGATGCGAAGCTAAGGCCGGGTGATCCAGATGCTAAATTTCTGCTCATTGCATTCTGGAAGCACTATGGCTCCGTGACGCCTAAGCCTCGTTCGCAGAAGCAATTGGCTGAAGACCTGCGGCTTCCGGTGCAAGCCGTTTCAAAAGCGGTTGCCCAACTGGTTGATGTGGGGGTACTGCGAGTCGTTACTCAGCCCGAAGGGAAGGGGCGGCCAAGGTGTACCTACGAGATGAGCAAAGCTATCCAGTCGGCTCTGCGGGATGTCGAGGAAAGGACGCTGAACCACCCCGGTTTGGTCAAGCATGTCTTGGGTGGCGAGCGCATCAGGGCCATCTGGTCTGGCTGGAAGGACGATGCGCCGACTGCGAAGGAGCTCAACACACGCTCGCGAGACGAGAAGCGAGTTGCTCCAGTGCGGCAGGGGAAGCTCAGCTTGGCGAATCGTTTGCTGCTCATGATATTGCTAAGCCATGCAGATCCGTTTGGGGTTGCCAGGGGGCTGAGTAGCAAGGAGCTCTGCTTGCTGACGGGAATGGATGCGGCCTCTCTCAAGCAGCGCTTGCGCAGGCTTACGGAGCTGGGATTCATTCGTAGACACATACCTGGGTTGGCGAGTCCGATTTTCGCTGAGAAGCTCAGGAGCGTTTATTGGCTTAATCTGAACCACCTTCAGCTTTCACCTGCTGACGACGTTGTTTCCGTCGTGGTGCATAAGAAGGCCGCCGATCAAGACATCGACTACAAGTTTTTGGCTGGCGTCAGACTTGATCGCAACTCCTTCCTAAGGCGAGGGGAATATTTGGCACCTCGCAGCGTGGTTCGTCTCTTCAGGCGAGCGCCAGATCATGCGTTTGATCAGCTTGAGCTTTTTATTTGTGACTGCGTATTGGGCTTTCTGTCGCGCCACTGGGTTCAGGCTGATTCCGCCGGATGGGGAAAGGTGCGCGGTGTGGACTCGACGGTGAAGGAGCAAGTGGCAGCATTCTTTCGCCTGCCGATGCTTGATCCCAAGGACAAAGCGATTCTGGACCACGAGGAGATTTTCGACTTCCTCCACCACCAAGTCCTTGAGCTGGCCAGAGAGGTGGTCCAACGTTTTTCGCAGGTATCCAGCATTGATCTGGCCAGGGTTAGCTACATCTTGGTCCCGGCGCATGTGTCGACTGGCCACCGTTGCATCGCTCTGTTGACTGAAAGAGCCTCGGACGAAGGTCTGGCCAAGCATTGGATGGTCACCAAGGGGTGCGATGATCCTGTGGTGAAAAGCGTGTTGAGGGAGGTGGATATTCCGCTGGAGCTGCGCGAAAAGTCAGGGTTGCTCACGCCGGCACGAGCTGCTGGGTAACAGGCAGTTTTTTTATACGGCCCTCGCAAATCCTCTGAGCCACAGAGGAGCCTGCTCATGCGAATCATCCGTCTGAAAGAAGTCATCGACTCGACCGGCCTGTCTCGGTCGACCCTGTACAAGTACATCTCGGAAGGCACCTTCCCGAAACCGGTATCGCTGGGCGACCGCTGCGTCGGCTGGGTCGATAGCGAGGTGCACGATTGGATCCTGGCTCGGATCGAGGAGCGTGACCAAGCCGAGGGTACTGCAGTACGTCCCACCGGCCACCTGAGCATGGCTAGCTAGAACTGACCACCTGTGCCATGACCAGTCGGAGCTGGTCATGGCGCTTATGCCGGCTGCCTGATTCTGGCTGCTCGGCGATCTTCAGAAAGCCGGAGCAATGTTGCTCCCCATCGATCCGGCAGACTCTGGCTAGGCATCGGTCTCCATGGGCTTTTGGTCTGGTTTATGTCCGGAATACGTCTTCAGCAAAAAATGCCGTTGCGGCTTGGTGCGCAGTGTGGATTTTTCCGAGCCAGCCGGAGCTGTCAGTTGCGGTGTGGGTAGTATGCTTTTACTAGCTATTCCTACCCGAAGGGTTCTTGCCTCATTAACCGTGCAGTAGCAAGCTTCACCGACCAGATCCCATGTACCTGGAGGGGCTTAATCATCTGGCACTGAAGCACTATCTGAAGGGGCAATTATCCGGGGGATCTACCAACCACCAAGCAACACGATCAGTTCACCACGGGAGACCAGCTACCCATTCATCGCGGATGAGCTTCGTCACCGAGCATCCAGTCGAGGGTGATCAGGCAGGGAAATGTATCCAGTAAATTAAAACTCCGCAGGCATGGCTTATGAAACTCAACCATGAGAGGTCATAACCATGCTCAACGATACCGACACCGCCCAACGCTACCCACTCCGTCATCCAGCCAATACCAATCTGCATCTGCACTACGACGACACCTTTGAGGGCTTCCGCTTGATGCGTGACAAGGGGCCTTTCATTCGTGAGCACCTGTCCGATCTCAAGCGCACCATAGACCTGGCATTAGCTGAGTATCCGAGGGTCTTAGCCTTCAGAGTTGACCTCCACTTGCCTCAAGGCGTCCTGCTACCTGACTACGCCTATACGAACCAGGTCATCAGCCGATTCTTCGAATCGTTTACGAAGAAGATCCAGTACCACCAGGAACGAGTGGCTGATCGTGGCTATTCGCGTGGCTGCAAAGTACGGTACGTCTGGTCGAGAGAAATAGGTCAGGCAGGCCGGCAGCATTATCACCTGCTGATCCTGTTGAACCGCGATGCCTATTACACCCTGGGGCTGCTGCGCTCAGAGAGGGTCAACATGATCAGCCGGATAGAAGAGTCATGGGCCAGTGCACTGCGGTTGTCGAAGCATGAGGTCGACGGGCTGGTACATATCCCCGACAATCCAACGTATCGGATAGATCGGCATCCCCGTATGCGGAAGGTTGCATGGTCAGAACACAAGGTTCTTGTTGATGAGCTACCGGATCTGTTCCACCGGGCCAGCTACCTGTGTAAGAAAGCGACCAAGTCCTACGGGGATCGTCAGCGAGGATTCGGCACTAGCCGAGGGTAGTGGCTAGTTCGCCTTTGCGACCATTAACTCAGACCAGCGAGTGGTGTAGGCGGGGGATAGCAGTTTTCTTCGCATAGCCCACTCGACTGGCTTGGCGATGCGTCCTGGCTGCAGCGTTCCACGTCCTCAGCAGTTTTTGATAGCTTCCATGGGGCACAGGATCATTTTCACATGCCAATGCTCGTTCCTTTATCATCCATGCACTTTGCATGGATGGTGGGCCTAAAGGCCCCCTGTGCCGCCTTGGCAGCAGTGATCGGAACAGCCCTATATGAACGCCGTAGAAATCGAACAAGCCATCACCGACCTGGCCAGCCAGCCGTTTGACCGGGTCGAGTTCCCTTATGCCTTCCTGCAGGCTTTCGGTAACAAGGAAACCACCCTCAAGCGCCTGCGTTCGGGTGCAACCAATAAGTCCGATCTGGGCGGCGTACTGCAGACCAGCAATATCCATTTGGCTGTGTGTGAGCCAGGCAAGGTCACCGAAACCCTGGCGGCACTGAAGGCCAGCCCCGCGACGGCCCGTGCCAAGGCTAAATATGTGCTCGCTACCGATGGCGAGACGCTGGAAGCTGAGGAGCTGGAAAGCGGCGAGACGGTCGCCTGCGACTACCCGCAGTTTCCTGACTGTTGGCGCTGATGGAAAATTGACCCACCCTGCCGATTGAAATTTGACCCAGGGCGGATTGCTGATTTTGTTACCAGCAACTGTGGATAAGTCTACCAGCGCAGCTGCTGTTGCCCCCACTCCCTCGCTGTCCCAGTTCAGCTGTTGAAGACCTGCCACATGCAGCCATGCAGCAGGCCGTCGTCACCATGAAATCAGAACGGCTCATCGTCCTCCGGTTCCTGGCCGCCCTTACGCTTTCGCTCCCGTGATTTGATCTTGGCCTGGGCCGCCAAGCTACTGTGTTGCAGGCGATAGGACTCGTTACCGGTTTCGACGATGTGGCAGTGGTGGGTCAGCCGATCCAGCAGGGCGGTGGTCATCTTGGCGTCGCCGAACACGCTCGACCATTCGGCGAAGCTCAGGTTGGTGGTGATCACCACGCTGGTGTGTTCGTACAGCTTGGACAGCAGGTGAAACAGCAACGCACCGCCAGCCTGGCTGAACGGCAGATAACCCAGTTCGTCGAGGATGACCAGATCCATGCGCAGCAGTGCCTGGGCGATCCGCCCGGCTTTGCCGTCGTGTTTTTCGCGCTCCAGCAGATTGACCAGATCGACCGTGGAGTAGAAGCGCACGCGCTTGCCATGCCGGGTGATGCCGGACACGGCCAGTGCGGTGGCCAGGTGGGTTTTACCGGTGCCTGGGCCGCCGATCAGCACCACGTTCTGCGCGGTGTCGGTAAAGCTCAGATTGGCCAGCTCGCTGATCAAGCGAGCGTCGGCGCTGGAGGCGCTGAAGTCGAAGCCGGCCAGATCGCGGTGCATCGGCAGCTTGGCCATGTTCATCTGGTGGCTCACCGAGCGCATGGCGCGATCTGTGTGCTCTTGTTTCAGCAGGTGTTCGAGCAGCCACTTGGACGAGGCTGTGTTCGACTCACCCTGTGCAGTTAACTCCGCCCAGGCCGTGGCCATGCCGTGCAGGCGCAGCTCCTTGAGTTCCGCCATCAAATCACGCATGACCGACCCCCTCGGCCTGGCCACGCAGGCGGTCGTAGCGCGCCGTGTTAGCGACGGGGGCTTCCTCGAGCGACAAGTGGGTTTCGACGCTGGGTGGTGGTTCGGATGCTGTCAGCCGTGCCACGACATTGAGGATGTGTTCGGCGCTCAGGCTGCCGCTCTCCAGTACCAGCTCAACGGCTACCAGCACGGCATCGAGTCCGGCGACCGGTACGGCAGCCAGGACTTGCGCCATGATCCGGTCACCGCCGGCATGACGCTTTGTCAGCTCACCGCTCGTTACCTATCTGGATGGCGAATGCAATCTGCGCTCAGTCGAGTTGCACCTGCACCCACCCTGTCAAGTTGGGCTAGCGGTTAGCTGTAGCCTACTTACCGCCAGACCGGCATTATCTGGGATGGGGCAATTCGATGTGAAAGCCCGTGAGGCTAGCCGCTGAGGTGCACCAGATGCGGCCTTTGTGAGCCTCAATGATGGATCGGGTGATTGCAAGCCCGAGCCCGGCGTTGCTCGGGCTGCCCTCCCGCCGAGCGGGGTCAACCCGGTAAAAACGGTCGAAGAGCTTCTCTAGATGCTCTGAGCTGATTGTGTCCCCTGGGTTCTCGATACTGAAGGTAGTGGAGTCCTCTGTCTCGCGGATCAGAACCGAAATTGTCTGTCCCGCCGGCGTGTAGCGCAGCGCATTGGACAGCAAGTTGGATAGCGCGCGATCAAGCATCAGCCGATCTCCCAGCACTTGGCCTTTGCCTGTGAGCGATAGCTCAATGCCGCGCTCTTCGGCCAGAAGGTGGTAGTAGTCAAACAGCTTGAAGACTACGTCAGCCAGTTCGATCCTGGCCTGCTCGGGGATGATCAGGCCATTATCAGCCTTGGCCAAGAACAGCATGTCATCAATCATCCGAGACATGCGCTTCAAGTCCTCCAGGTTGGAGTACAGATTCTCCTCATAGGCATTGATATCGCGTTTTTTACTCAGCACGACCTCGGTGTGGGTCATCAGATTGCTGACTGGAGTTCGTAGCTCGTGGGCAATGTCGGCCGAAAAATTGGAGAGCCTAACGAAGGCATCCTCTAGCCGAGCCAACATCGCATTGAAGGAGAGAACCAGTTGCTGAAGTTCCCGCGGCACTGGTTCGAGAGGGATTCGCTCCTGTAACGAGCGAGCGGACATCCCGGAGGCCACATGAGTGACTTGCCGCAGAGGCCTAAGGCCGCTGCGAGCAACCACCCAGCCGAGTGCGGCACTGAACAGGGCGCTGATGACCAATCCAATCCAAAACCATCGTTGCAGCGTGTCGAAAAAGTGTGTGTGATTGGTGACGTCAAGAATCAGCAACGCAGTGAGCGGCTCAGCCTGATCGGCTACCGAGATTTGCTCCGTCATGCCACGGTACATGTGTTGGCCGTTCTGCCACTCCCACATGCTCTGCTCATTTGCACGTCTGAAACGCTCAGGTACTTCGACTGCTCTGGGGTCGGAAAACAGTACAGAACCGTCACTGGCCAGGATAGTGGCGGCCAGATCCTGATGGGCTCCCAGCAAAGCTCGCAACTGCGGTAATTCTTCCGAAAGGCTCGCTTCACCGCGAGCATTGTTGAGGATATGTTTGGCGGATTCGAGTTTCTCCACCAGGGCCTGCCGATCCAGCATCTTGAAGTGGTGCTGGCTGAGCATATTGAAACTCAGCCCTGCTACCGTCAGGACTGCAATTACCGCGGACATGAACATCAGGCTCATGCGTGCGGTCAGCGAAAGGTGCTTCATATTCACTCCGGAGCATCCATCATGTATCCCATGCCGCGGGCGGTATGAATCAGCTTGAGATCGAAATCGTCATCGATTTTTGCGCGTAGCCGGCGTACCGCAACCTCAATGACATTGGTGTCGCTGTCGAAATTCATGTCCCAAACCTGAGAGGCAATCAGCGACTTCGGGAGCACCTCGCCGCGCCGGCGCAGTAGCAGTTCCAGCAGTGAAAACTCCTTCGCGGTCAGGTCAATTCGTTTACCGCCGCGGATGGCGCGACGCTTCATCAGATCGACTTCCAAATCGGCAATTTTCATCGTTGTTTGCGTGGGTGAGCCATTGCCTCTACGCAGCAGCGTTCTGACCCTGGCCAGAAGTTCTGAGAAAGCAAATGGCTTGATCAGGTAGTCGTCCGCGCCCAGCTCCAACCCTTTAACGCGGTCCTCCACACCATCGCGTGCCGTCAAGAACAATACGGGGACGTCTTTTCCTGCGGCGCGCACCATGCGCAGCACTTCCCACCCGTCCAGCCCAGGCATCATCACATCCAGGATCAGGAGGTCATAGGACTCACTCAGAGCGTGCTGTAGAGCATCTGTACCGGTCATAACCCGGTCGACATTGAAGCCCGCTTCACTGAGGCCTTGCTGCAGGTATGCACCGGTTTTGGGTTCATCTTCAGCTACCAGTAGTTTCATGCGAGCAGACTCCAAATATCGGGTGGCCTGAGTTTGCAGGCAAACCGCGGCCCCAACCAGAAGCTTACGAAAATGTAATTCTGGCTTCAGCTCGCTGACAGGGTGGCTTGTCTAAGGTGCAAGCATGAGCACTAGGTTGTGCTCTCGGCCCTCGACAGACCAAAAGCAGAGGTGCCGGCCATAGTTTGCACTGATGGAGACTGTCCCATGAAATCGCTGAAACCTTTGCTTCTGGTTGGCTCGCTACTGCTCTCTTCTATGGCTTGGGCCGAGGGGGGCAGCGACCGTGTATTCGAGCGCATCCAGCAGATGCGCGACAAAGCAGAAGTCGTGCTGAACCAGGCGGAGAAGGCCCCGGTCGGCGAGCGGCATGTGCACATGAAGGCGCATATGAACATGCTCGAAGACATCATGAGCCAGCTGCACAACGAGCATCCCGCGCCGAACATGTCTGCCGAAGAGCATCTGGCCTGGATGGAAAAGCATGACAAGTTGGTAGACGACGTGCTGGGTCAAATGATTCGAGAGCACAAGTTGATGATGGCCGATAAGGAATGCCATCAGTAAAGATTTCCCCCATCTTCCAGGCCTTTCGTGATTGCTCCTTTGGCCTAGCGGCGCCTCTATGGCGCCGTGCTTTTTCCCAGCTGACGCAGTTGTAGATTTGGGGGCAGCGGCCTGGCAGCAAGCGAGTAATAGCATGAGATTTCCAGCATCCCAGCGAGGTCTAACCATGAAACGCCTACCCCTCAAATCCCTTTCTTTGATCACCACCGTGGGTTTGCTATTCAGCGCAGCCAACGCGATGGCCAGCCCGGGCCACAACAAAGACAGCATCGGCCAGTCGGGAGATAGTCAGGCAGTAGATCGCACCATCGAGGTACGGATGGGGGACATCTTCTTTGAACCCAAGGCAATGGAAATCAAGGCGGGCGAGACGGTTCGCTTCGTACTGCTGAACGAGGGAGCCCTGCTGCACGAGTTCAACCTTGGCAAAGCGGCATCCCATGCTGCGCATCAGAAAGAGATGGCTGCGATGTTTCAGAACGGCACGCTGTCCCCGACTGCAGCGCATGACATGAGCAAAATGGACCACGCCATGGGCGGCATGAAGATGGTCGGCATGGAGCACGACGATCCCAACAGCGTTCTGGTCGAGCCAGGTGCACGCGAAGAGCTGATCTGGACCTTCTCCGACGCTACTGATCTGGAGTTCGCCTGCAATGTTCCTGGACATTATCAGTCGGGAATGGTCGGTAAGGTGACCGTACGCTGAACTCCATTGATACGCGTCAACTCTGCCTGGCCAGAGCAACCTATGCTGATTCTATGGTCATTGAACCGAGGCTATTGTCATGGATCACACGCACCACACTGGCACTACGGAACCACCTTTTTGGAAGAGCAAGATTGGCATCGCACTGATCATGCTGGCCGTAATCGGCATCTTCTATGTCGCGCGCGAGCATTACGGTCATCTTTCGCAGGCTTTGCCATACCTCATCCTGCTGCTATGCCCGCTGATGCATCTGTTTGGCCACAATCATGGCGGGCACTCCCACTCCAGCGGAGCCGCAGTTTCCAAGGACGAGGATAGGAAGTAACTCGAATGCAAAAGACCTCCTGCCATCATGACCAGGGCCATGCACATCACTCGCACGGCCATCCAGAGAGCCCACGCGATCCGGTGTGTGGCATGGAGGTCAAATCTGATAGTCCTTACCAGGAGAACTTTGAGGGAAGGGCCTATCGGTTCTGCAGTACAAAATGCCAGGAGAAGTTCCAGGCAGCCCCTCATCAGTACATGAGCCATCAATCGCATGCCGGGCACCACCAGCATGCCGCTCCGCCAGAGTACTCAACTCAGGCAGGACTGGGGGCTGAATACACCTGCCCGATGCATCCCGAGATTCGCCAACCGAGCCCTGGCAACTGCCCGATCTGTGGGATGACGCTCGAACCCGTCATTCCAGAGCTGGAGGACGAAGAAAATCCGGAGCTGAAAGACTTTTCGCGACGGTTCTGGTGGACTCTGCCATTGACCGTCATCGTGACCGTGCTGGCGATGGCTGGTCATTCCTTGCAGCTGTTCCATGGAACATCCCAGAACTGGGTTGAGCTGGTTCTGGCAACGCCCGTGACGCTTTGGGGTGGCTGGGTATTTTTCACTCGCGGAATAGACTCCATCCGGCAACGCAGCCCTAATATGTGGACCCTGATCGGATTAGGAACTGCAGCCGCCTACCTCTACAGCGTGGCAGCCACCCTGGTGCCGCAGTGGTTCCCGGCGGCCTTCGTTCAGGATGGACGCATCGGCGTCTACTTCGAGGCCGCCGCGGTGATCATCTCGCTCACGCTGTTGGGCCAGATGCTCGAACTCAAAGCCCGCTCGCAGACCTCTGCCGCCATTAAGTCACTGCTGGGATTGGCCCCCAAGACTGCCCGGCGCATCAGGCCTGACGGCCAGGAAGAAGATATTCCGCTGACCCACGTCCATCTGGGTGACCACTTGCGTGTCCGGCCGGGCGAAAAAGTCCCGGTGGATGGCACCGTGCTGGAGGGCGAGAGCGCTGTCGACGAGTCGATGCTCACCGGCGAGCCGGTGCCCGTCACCAAGCGGGCAGGGGATACCCTCATCGGTGCCACCCTGAACACCCACGGCAGCCTGGTGATGGAAGCGCAGAAGGTGGGCGCCGAAACCATGTTGTCGCAGATCGTCCAGATGGTGGCTAAGGCCCAGCGTTCCAAGGCGCCCATGCAGCGTATGGCCGATGCCGTGGCAGGGTATTTCGTGGTGGGGGTGATCCTGATCGCGATCCTGACATTTTTTGGCTGGGGGGTGTTCGGGCCGGAATCAGGTTGGGTATTTGGCCTGATCAACGCTGTGGCCGTACTGATCATTGCCTGCCCATGCGCCCTGGGCTTGGCAACGCCGATGTCGGTCATGGTCGCGACCGGCAAGGCCGCCAGCAGCGGTGTGTTGTTCCGCGATGCCAGCGCTATCGAGAACCTCTGCAAAATCGACACCTTGATCGTCGACAAGACCGGGACACTGACGCAGGGGCGGCCGGCCTTTCATAGTGCAGAGGGAACCGGGCCGTTCGACTCGGTCAAGGTTCTGCGCTTGGCCGCAAGCCTCGACCAGGGCAGCGAGCATCCGCTGGCGCATGCCATTGTCGATCATGCGCGTGAACAGGGTCTTGCCCTGGTGAAACCGGAGACCTTCGAATCTGGCTCAGGTATTGGTGTACGCGGACAGGTCGATGGCCATCAACTGCAGCTTGGGAACACAGCGTTGATGGAGGAGGCGGGCGTCGATATTACTCCGCTGCGTAACCGTGCAGAGCAACTGCGCCTGGAGGGCATCAGCATCATCTATCTGGCCGTCGATGGTCGCCTGGCGGGTCTCCTGGCCGTTTCCGATCCAATCAAACCGACCTCCCAACAGGCTGTTGCTCAACTCCAGAACGCTGACGTGAAGGTCATCATGGCCACTGGCGATGGCCTCACCACAGCAAGAGCCGTGGCGAAGCAGTTAGGCATCGAGGAGGTGCATGGCGAGGTGAAACCGCAGGACAAGGAGAAATTAGTCGCCGAACTGCAGAGCTATGGCCGGCGTGTTGCCATGGCGGGCGACGGCATCAACGATGCGCCGGCCTTGGCCAGGGCCGACGTAGGCATCGCTATGGGCACGGGCACCGACGTGGCGATGAACAGCGCCCAAGTGACCCTGGTCAAGGGAGACCTGATGGGCATCCTGCGGGCGCGCACCTTGTCGGTGGCCACGGTGAAGAACATGAGGCAGAACCTTGCCTTTGCATTCCTCTACAACGCGATGGGAATCCCGCTAGCGGCCGGGCTGCTGTATCCGCTGACAGGACATCTTCTGTCGCCCTTGATCGCTGCTCTGGCAATGAGCGTCAGTTCAGCCTCGGTGGTTTTCAATGCGCTTAGGTTGAAAGCAACGGACGTTGGCTAGTCTGCTAGACAAGACGATGTGCCTACCTGCAGGGCGATTTTTTAAATGCGCATCTGACCGGAAAATACCGTACGGTAGCTTGCAACTTGACCTATCAGTCGCATCACCTGATGACGAGGGGACGTTCTATGGATCGTTCCCGCTGCGAGTAGGAGACTGACAGTCGTTACCCCATGAGGATTCTCCGTGGCCCGCATTCGCCGACTGCAAATTAGCAACTTCCGGTCTATCCAGGCGCTCGACTGGGTGCCGGCCCCCGGAATTAACTGCCTCATTGGTCCGGGTGACAGTGGGAAGTCCAGCATCCTGGACGCGATTGACCTTTGCGTCGGCGCCCGCCGAGGCGGCACGTTCGGCGACATGGACTTCTTCGCATTAAACGTCGATGTACCCATCACCATCAGCGTGGCGCTTGGCGATCTGCCGTTATCGCTGATGGATATCGATGTCTACGGCGAGTTCTTGCGTGGATTCCATCCCGGTACGGGGGAAGTCGAAGACGAACCGCGAGCGGGGCTGGAGACCGTCATCACCTTGCGTCTGCAAGTTGGTGCCGATTTGGAGCCTGTTTGGACACTTTTCTCCGAGCGCGCGGAGCAGCAGCAACTTGAACGCACTCTTCCCTGGAAAGAACGAGCGGCACTAGCGCCCGCCCGTATCGGCAGCTTTGCGAGCTCGAACCTGTCGTGGAGTCGTGGCTCAGTGCTCAATCGACTTACCGATGAGCGCGCCGAGCTTGGTGCTGAACTGGCGCGCGCCGCTAGGCAAGCAAGAGCGAACTTTGGCAATCAAGCAGCCGAACATCTGACCCAGACGCTTGAGGTCGTGCAACGCACAGCACAGCATCTTGGCGTTTCGGTCGGGGCTATGCCTCAGGCGCTCCTTGACGCACATTCTGTGTCGATTGGCGAGGGGGCGATCGCGCTGCACAGTGAAACAGGTATTCCGCTGCGCTCCCTTGGCACGGGCTCGTCACGCTTGCTAGTGGCAGGGCTTCAAAGGGCTGCGGCCAGCGCCGCGCCAATTGCCCTGGTTGATGAGGTGGAATACGGGCTTGAACCTCATCGGCTCATGCGATTCCTGGACTCGCTGGGTGCAAAGGACGCTGCCGCTCCGTTGCAAGTGTTCATGACGACGCACTCGCCGGTCGCGCTGCGCGAGCTGTCCGGCAGCCAGTTATTCGTTGTTCGGTCAGCACCTCAGCGCCACAGTGTTATGCCAGCTGGGGAAGCCAACGAGGTACAAAGTACCCTTCGGAAGGACCCCGAAGCATTCCTCGCCAAATCCATCATCGTTTGCGAGGGGGCCAGCGAGGTTGGCTTCGCGCGTGGCCTTGACCAATGGTGGGTCAGTCTTGGCGCTACCTCATTCCTGGCCCATGGCGGCGCGTATGTGGACGCCGGCGGGGGAAGCCCCGATAACAGTCTTATCCGGGGAACAGCACTTCTGAACTTGGGTTACCGCGTGATGGTTTTTGTAGATGCCGACAAGCCTTCGACCGCGGGGCTCGCTGAAGCATTCTTGGCCGCCGGCGGGCAAATTCTTACATGGCGACCAGGCCTCACGTTGGAGGACGAGATCTTCCGCCATCTCAGTGAGCAAGCACTCGATGCACTTCTGGCGAAAGCCGAAACAATAGTGGGTGCAGAGCTGATGAACGCACACATTCAGACGAAGTCCCAAGGCCGCGTGACGCTGAACGATATCCGAGCCGAGCGACTCGTGGATGGGTACTCACCTGAGAGACGAGAGCTGCTGGGAACCGCATCCCGTATCCGCAACAGCGGCTGGTTCAAGTCGCTGACAACCTATCAGGAGGTTGCAAGGGACATCGTCGGTCCGTCTTTACAGAACGCCGAACCGGGCTTCATGGCAGTCACGAATCAGCTCTGGACGTTTACAAGTGCCCCCTGAGATTGATCTTTTCGCTATCGAGCGTGGCTCCATAACAGCCCCCGCAGGTTGTGGAAAAACGCAATTGATTGCCGAGACGCTCATCGCGCATACGCAGAGCAAACCCATCCTCGTCTTGACACATACGAACGCCGGCGTTGCGGCCTTACGGGCGCGCCTGAGACGAGCCGGTGTTCCTAACTCCGCATATCGAGTCTCCACCATTGACGGATTCTCGATGCGCCTGATCGCTAAGTTCCCAGCGCGAAGCGGCCATAACCCGCAGATCCTACAGCTGCATCAACCCAATACTGACTACCCGGCAATTCGGGAGGCCGCCATGCAGTTGTTGCAGGCCGGTCACCTCGCTCAGCCCCTTCGCGCCACCTATGCACGGTTGCTTGTCGACGAGTACCAAGACTGCAACGTCGTCCAGCACGCCATCGTGTCTGGTTTGGCCCAGGTGCTTCCGACCTGCGTGCTCGGTGACCCGATGCAAGCCATATTCAGCTTCCGTGGCAATCGACTGGTGCATTGGGCGAATGAGGTGCAACCCCTGTTTCCCGCAGCGGGAGAGTTGAGGATACCGTGGCGCTGGCGGCTGGCTGGAGCTGAGAACCTCGGGCAGTGGCTGCTCGCCATACGGCAGCAACTTCAAGTTGGCCAGCCGGTGGATCTGCGCACGGCTCCGGCAGAAGTGCGCTGGGTGCAGCTCAACGCCGGGACAGAAGTCCAGCAGCGGCTGGTGGCCGCTAGAACCGAGCCACCCAACGCTCGGGGCAGCGTCCTCATCATCGGGGACTCCATCAACGTGCAAGGTCGCCATCAGCTCACGAGCCAGACACCCGGTGCCATGGCCGTAGAAGCCGTCGACCTGAGAGATCTCGTCAACTTCGCCAGGAACTTTGACTTGCAGGGTGCCAATGCTCTGGCACAACTTGTGGAGTTTGCTTCCAGCGTAATGACGGGGGTAGGTGCAGCAAACCTGCGAACGCGCGTGGAGTCGCTGCGTGCAGGAAGGGCCCGAACGTCTCCGACCGCGGCCGAGGCTGCGGCGATCGATTTCGTAGCAGCGCCAACATTGGGGCAAGCGCTCCGTGTGATCGATACGCTCGCTGAGCAGCACGGGGCACGTGTATACCGACCGGAGGTTCTGTACTGCTGCCGGTCTGCAATGCAAGCGGTGGTGGGAGGTGCTGCCGACTTTCTGAGTGCAGCCATTCAAGCGCGAGAGCGCAATAGACACCTTGCCCGACCGATCGCAAGACGCTCTGTAGGCAGCACATTACTTCTCAAGGGGCTGGAGGCGGATGTCTCGGTTGTCCTGCATCCTGAGCTTATGACCCCCCAGAATCTATACGTCGCACTGACGAGGGGCGCAAGGCATGTCGTGGTGTGTTCACCAACCCCCATCCTTACGCCCGTGGTAAGCGGCTGATCCTTTTGTAGCGCTTACGGGCTTGACCTTGCCATCGTGTCAAGGTCGATGCTGTCCGTGCGGTAACTTGAGCCGCGGACGAAATGAGGTGAAAGACATGTTTAGTCTGAGTGTTGCGGGGATGGGCTGTGGCAGTTGCGTGAGCAAAATCACGAAGGCCATTCAAGCTCTGGATCAGGATGCACGAGTAGAAGTGGATCGAGCGGCCGGCAAGGTCACCGTTGAGAGCACAGAAAGTGCCGAATCGATCCGCGAACTCATCCAGGAGCTTGGCTATTCGGCCCAGGTCAGCGCTTGAGCGCTGACCTGCTATCCCACTAAATCTCCAGTTCTGAGAGCTCTTTTAGCCCTGGGATACTGGTGACCTCGTTGGTCATACCTTCTGAACCATCTCGGCCGCGAAGCCAGTTTGAGTGATCGCCTGGCTCGCGCATTTCCAGCGTGTCATAGGAGTACCGCTTGCGCTTGAACAGGCTTTTCAATGCAGCGAACTCGTGGCTTTTTTCGTCTTCTATGCCGACGACTTCTCCTGCAAGCCGCTCCCAGTGACCAACGCCGTCGGCCAGCATTGCCTGATAGGTCTCCGGGTCAAGCAAGGCTTTGCTGTTTGAAATGAATGATGCGGTGAGTCATAGAAGCGCTCGGAGTGGCCAAAGAGAGAGCGCTAGCCTAAAGGTTCCGGGTCATTCGTGTAATAGCTGGCCGCGCTTTAGCAAACCGTCGTTGACCCACAACTTCAACCAGGTCGCGGCTTGCAAGGGAGCTTGCTCGCCATGCGTGGCGCTCAACGACTCGCAGAGTTCAGCGAACGATCCGCCCTCGATGAGAAACTGCAATGCCGAAGCCTCCGCTGGCTCCAGGCTCCGGTACTGGCAGACGAGTTCATGACGCCAAACAAGACAGGCTAGGTTCGTTGGCAGGCGGGTAATATCAGGCAGCAAGCTGCCGGACTTGGCGGCTTTCCACAACTCCAGCGTGTTGTACTGCAGCTGCAACCACCGGGCAGATGCAGTCAGGGAAACCCTGAGTGAAATCCAGTCTTCAGCCGAAAAATCACTGATGGCCTGCAGTGAAAGCACTTCGACGTCCTGAGCATCGAAAGCCAGTGTAAAAGCCCACTCAAGCTCCGCGAGTTCGCGCATCGGCGATAGTTGGGGTTCTTCGACGTAGCTGCTAATGAACTCGGGCAGCTTCTCGCCCAGCCAGCGAATGCTGAAATGTCGTGGTGGCCAGGCGGCCAAGTAGGCCAGTGCGAGCTGCTCGAATGATTCGTTGCCGATCCAGTGAAGCAGGGCAGGGAAGTCTTCTCGCAAGACCGCAAGCAGGCGCGAACGGTAAGCGTTGTGGTAGATCTGCAGGCCTTCGAGAGCACTCAGCGCTGTGCTACCTCGGATCTGCTCCAAAAGCTCGTTGGAGGGCAGGGCACTGTCACCTGTCAGGTAAGTTTCAAATGCAGTCTGTAGGGCGATCAGGCTCAAGGGGTGGCCCCCGATATCACAGATTTGGCGATAGCACGGGCATGTGCTAATTCGGACAACAGCTCTTCCAGCGGCGGAAACTGGTCATCCCGCTCGATCAAGGTCGATGTCGGGCCCAAGTAGCTCAAAGTCTTGCTGTAGAGAGACCAAACCGGATCAGCGATGGGCTGGTCATGGGTGTCGATGAGGTACTGCCTGTAATCGCTGTGCCCGGCCAGATGAATTTGACGAATCCGCTCGTGCGGCAATTCCAAGATGAACTGCCATGGGTCGAAATCCTGATTTCGTGCGCTGACGTAGACGTTGTTCACGTCAAGGAGCAATTCGCAACCGGTCAGGAAACTCAGTTCCGAGAGAAACTGCGATTCGCTCATGCTGGACGTCTTCCACTGCACGTAAGAAGAAACGTTCTCCAGCACAATGGGACGTTCCAGAACATCCTGCACTAGACGCACCCGCGCGGCGACATGCAGCAGGCTTTCTTGGGTAAACGGCAGCGGCAGCAGGTCGTGGAGTTGATGGGCGTTGCCGCGACTCCAGCACAAGTGGTCGGAAACCCACTGGGGCTGTATCCGGTCCGCCAGTTGCTTGAGCTGTCGTAGGTAGCCCATGTCCAGGTTATGCGAACCGCCGATCGACAGCGATACTCCGTGCATCACCAACGGGTATTGCTCGCCAATCGCATCGAGAAAGTAGAGGGCCTTGCCACCGCCCACCAGGTAATTCTCGGAAATGATCTCAAACCAGTCGACCGCAGGTCGCTGTTCAAGAATCTGCTGGTAATACTCACTGCGAAGGCCAAGACCGAAACCCAGTGTTTTGCGCTTACTCATTCAAGACTCCAGCAGGGGAGTGGCAGGCACTCCCCGCAACGGCATTATTCGCTGGTCTTGCCACCGGCCTCATCGCACTTGGCCTGAGTCATCAGCTTGAAGCCCTGGCCTTTGCATTCTCCCTGGCCTTTGCAGGCATTTTTGGCGGTCATGCAGTCGTTCTGGCCCTTGCAACCGTTGACGCCGAAGCACTTCACTTCAGCTGCTTTGGTGTCCTGGGCGGCCTGGACAGGCAGGGTAGCAAACAGGCTGGCGGCCACGAGAGCCAGAGCGGCACCGGTAGCGACGTTGGATTTATTCGACATAGTGACAATCTCTCTTAATTGTTGGTGGTCTTATCCGCGGGTGCGAATGACCCTGAGTAGCTTAGGCATCGCTGCCGAGCATGCCCTCTCAAGAAATTCGCAAGGCTTTATGAGGGCATGAAAGACAGTACCGAGCCTTCTGGATGGGCTACAAGAAAGAAATAGCAACCTGACAGAACTGTAATGTTCGGCTCAGGTTGCTGACAGGCCCTCTTAGTTAACGTGACATCGAGCCTAAAGCTCGGCCTCTGCAGTTGCAGGGACCACTTAACTTACGAGGAATACCCAAAATGAAATCGATCAAAGCTCTGCTTGTAGTTACTGCTCTGAGCATCTCCAGCTTGGCAATGGCTGAAGGTGGTGCTGACCGAACCTTCGCGCGCATGGAGCAGGCACGCCAGACGTCTCTGGAGGCCTACCGGGTGGCCCAGCAGCAGAAAGTTGAGGCTCCTGTAGCCAGCAGTCCAACCGAGCAAGCAGAGCACACCAACTGCTGAAGTCATCTACCTTACAGAAATGTAATCACCCGGATGGTTGGGATATGGCAATTTCATACTGCTCATCGTCGGTAAGGCTTGTGCAATGCACCGACGTGGAAAGTTGAGGGGTAAATCCCCGACATTGAAGCAGCCATGAACCCGAGACCGGGCACACCATCACCGGCTCATTTGACGGATTGGACAAAACGGCATGCAAAGCAAAACCACAAGGCGCACCTTCGTCAAAGGCCTGGCAGCCACCGGTATTATCGGCGGACTTGGCCTGTGGCGCACGCCGGTCTGGGCGGTGAACAGCCCCGGCCAGCCCAACGTACTGACTGGTAACGAATTCGACCTATTCATCGGTGAAACCCCGGTGAACATCACCGGCGCAGCGCGCACGGCCATGACCATCAACGGCTCGCTCCCTGGGCCGATTCTTCGTTGGCGCGAAGGCGATACCGTCACATTGCGCGTGCGCAACCGCCTCAAGGAGGACACCTCCATCCATTGGCACGGCATCATCCTGCCGGCGAACATGGATGGTGTTCCTGGCCTGAGCTTCCATGGCATCGCTCCTGACGGCATGTATGAGTACAAGTTCAAGGTCAACCAGAACGGTACCTACTGGTATCACAGTCACTCGGGGCTGCAGGAGCAGGTCGGCGTATACGGCGCGCTGGTCATCGATGCCAAGGAGCCCGAGCCCTTCAGTTACGACCGTGATTACGTCGTGTTGCTGAGCGACTGGACGGATGAAAATCCAACGCGGGTACTGGCCAAGCTCAAGAAACAGTCGGACTACTACAACCAGCACAAACGCACCGTTGGTGACTTCATCGATGACGTAAGCGAGATGGGTTGGTCCGCCGCCGTAGCCGATCGCAAGATGTGGGCCGAGATGAAGATGAGCCCGACGGATCTCGCTGACGTCAGTGGCTACACCTACACCTACCTGATGAATGGCCAGGCACCCAATGGCAACTGGACCGGCATATTCAAACCAGGCGAAAAGATCCGCCTGCGCTTCATCAACGCCTCGGCGATGACCTATTTCGATGTGCGCATCCCGGGCCTGAAGATGACTGTGGTTGCGGCCGATGGTCTGCACGTCAAACCGGTCAGCGTCGACGAGTTCCGTATCGCCGTGGCCGAGACCTACGACGTGATCGTCGAACCAGACAGCGAACAGGCGTATACCGTGTTTGCACAATCCATGGATCGCACTGGCTATGCGCGCGGCACCCTTGCTGTACAGGAGGGGTTGAGTGCACCAGTACCCAGCCCCGACCCGCGTCCGCTGATTGCCATGGGCGACATGGGTATGGATCACGGCAGCATGGGCGGTATGGATCACGGGAACATGGCCGGAATGGACCACGGCAGTATGGCGGGCATGGATCATGGGAGCATGCAGGGTGGCATGGCCGGCATGGATCACAGCCAGATGGCTGGAATGGATCATTCGGGCATGGCAGGCATGGCAGGTGCCATGCAGGCACACCCAGCCTCAGAGACCAACAACCCGCTGGTCGATATGCAAACCATGACACCAACGCATAAGTTGGACGACCCAGGTATTGGTTTGCGAGACAACGGCCGACGCGTCCTCACGTACTCTGACCTGCGCAGCACCTTCCTCGACCCGGATGGTCGCGAACCAAGTCGCACCATCGAGCTGCACCTTACCGGGCACATGGAGAAATTCTCCTGGTCCTTCGATGGCATCAAGTTCTCTGACGCCGAGCCTCTGCGCCTCAAGTACGGCGAGCGTGTTCGCATCACGCTGGTCAACGACACCATGATGACTCATCCGATCCATCTTCATGGCATGTGGAGCGACCTGGAGGATGCGAACGGCAATTTCCTGGTGCGTAAACACACCATCGACATGCCGCCAGGTTCCAAGCGCAGCTATCGAGTGACTGCCGATGCGTTGGGTCGTTGGGCCTATCACTGCCACCTGTTGCTCCACATGGAAATGGGCATGTTCCGTGAAGTTCGTGTGGATGAGTAAAGGAGATTTCTGATGAGCACTTTTATGAAGCGAAATGCCCTGGCTGGCAGCGCAGTCATGTTCAGCCTATTGGCTGCCCTGCACGCACCGGTTTCGTTGGCAGGTGAGGGGCACAGTGAGCACGAACAACATGCTGCCGAGTCGGCTGTGCCCAAGACCGCCAGTGGCAATCACGCAGATCAGTCGAAGGATAAGGCGGCTGGCCAGCATATGGATCATGGCGCCATGGATCACGGAGACATGAAGCATGACGGCATGAATCACGAAAACATGATGGATAAGCATGGCGGCACCGAAGCCGAAGCAGGTTCGAACCATGACCACTAGGTTTTCACGTCCATCTCTCTTGGCGCTGGCTGTGTCGCTGAGTGCGTTCAGCGGCGGCGTTACTTTGGCTGCGGAAGAAATGGATCATTCGGCAATGGGGCACGGCACCATGTCGATGGACCATAGCCAGATGAGCCACGGCGCTACCAAAGCGCAGATGGAGGGCATGGATCACAGCAAGATGGACCATGGTGCCATGCAGGGTGCTTCGGGCAGCATGGATCATAGCCAGATGGGCCACAGCCAGAGCCAGAGCCAAGAAAAGGCTCCAGCCATGGACCACAGCAAGATGGATCACGGCGCCATGCAGGGTGCTTCGGGCAGCATGGATCATAGCCAGATGGGCCACGGCCAGAGCCAAGAGAAGGCCCAGGCTATGGATCACAGCAAGATGGGGCATGGCGCCATGCAAGGACAGATGGAGGGCATGGATCATTCAAAGATGAACCATGGCTCCGCTGAAGCCCCGAGAACCACCAGCCGTACGCCGATTCCCGTTCTGACGGATGCTGATCGCCAAGCGGCTTTCCCGCCATTACCTGGCCACAAGGTTCACGACAGCGCCATCAACAGTTTTTTCCTGCTCGATCAGCTCGAATACCAGGACGCAGATGAGGGCAGCACCCTGGCCTGGGATGCGTCGGGCTGGGTAGGCGGTGATATCAACCGGGTCTGGTTCCGCTCCGAAGGCGAGCGTACCAACGGCGTGACCGAGGATGCTGAATTACAGCTGCTGTACGGCCGCTCGATCGGCCCTTGGTGGGATGTCGTCGCGGGCGTTCGCCAGGACTTCAAACCGGAGTCGCCGCAGACTTGGGCCGCCTTCGGTATCCAGGGCATGGCGCTTTACGCCTTTGAGGCCGAAGCCACGGCCTTCGTCGGCGAGAATGGCCAAACTGCTGCCCGACTGGAGGGCGAGTACGACATTCTGCTGACCAACCGGCTGATTCTCCAGCCAACTGCCGAAATGAACTTCTACGGCAAGAACGATCCTGAGCGAGGTGTGGGGTCTGGGTTGGCCAATACCGAGCTCGGCTTGCGTCTGCGTTACGAGATTGTCAGGCAGTTTGCCCCCTATATCGGGGTTTCCTGGAGCCGCTCCTATGGCAACACGGCAGACATGGTGCGCGACGAGGGCGGTGATGTAGACGAGGCGCGTTTTGTCGCCGGTATCCGGATGTGGTTTTGAGAACCTGACATGAAAAGAACAATTAAAACTTTGGTGGCGGCCGGCGTGGTCGGTAGCACAGCTGTCCTGGCCGGCGCCTACTTTGGCGTGGTCAACGTGGGGGCCGACGATCCCCATTTTCCTGCAGTGCATGCGTTTCTCACGATGGCCCGTGACCGCTCTATCGAAGTCCGTTCGCGGGACATCGAGGTTCCCAACCTGGATGATCAAGCTCTTATTCGCGCCGGTGCGGGCAACTACAACTCCATGTGTATCGGCTGTCATTTGGCGCCAGGTGTGGCGGAGACCGAGCTAAGCCAATCGCTTTATCCTGCGCCCCCCAACCTCGCCAAGATCGGTGTCGATGGCAATCCGTCAGCAGCGTTCTGGGTGATCAAGCATGGCATCAAGGCAACGGGTATGCCTGCGTGGGGCAAGAGCATGGGAGACGAGTACATCTGGGGCATGGTTGCCTTCCTCAACCAACTGCCGACGATGGATGCCAAGCAATACCAAACACTCGTCGCATCCAGTGGCGGCCATCAGCACGGTGGTGGGGAAACGCAGATGCATAACCATGAAGGACAGCACGGCGACAACAAGCCTGGCCATCATGACAATAGTGGCGGTGGCGATGACCATCATGGATCAGGTGATGCTGGAGAGCCTGGTCATCACGATGCCGCGGCTACGGATAGCGAGGGTGGCTCCGCACCTAAGGCAGGTCACCATTCGGATATGAGTGGCGATGACCACCATGCTGGGGATGAGGCGTCGTCCAACGGAGGTGATCATCACGCCGAGCAGGCTCCGAACGCCTCGCCCAAGACCCACACCCACGCCGATGGCAAAGAGCACGTGCATGAAAGCTAAATATCTGGCCTTGCTGGCCGCTCTCTCCGTCACATCTGCAGTTCAAGCAGCTGATGCCCTGACGATTGATGTCCATCGTGATGCCAATTGCGGATGTTGCAAGAAGTGGATTTCACACCTCGAAGCGAATGGCTTCAAAGTCGTCGACCATGTCGAAAGCAACATGTCGGCAGTGAAGCAAAGTCTGGGCGTTGCGCCGCGGTTGGCGTCTTGTCACACCGCGGTGATTGACGGCAAGTTCGTCGAAGGTCATGTGCCGGCGGCTCAGGTCATCGAGCTCACCAAGCGCGATGATCTCGTGGGCATCGCTGTTCCCGGGATGCCGGCGGGCTCCCCCGGTATGGAAGTCGATGGCGTACAGCATGCCTACCAGGTCATTGGCTTGACCAAGGCGGGGTCTGATCAGGTCGTTGCAGAATATCCCGCTCAGTAGTACTGCCTGCCAGCACGGCCGCTTGTGTGTAGTGGCCGACTCTTTTTCATACGCCCTTTAACCTAAGTAAAAAAGGCGCCCGAGGGCGCCAAGGGCTGTCTCCAAACCAAAGGAGCACTACGAGGGGACAGCAGGACCAAGGCGCGAGCGGGCAATCAACCCGCCCGCTTGCCAGGGTTAGAGAACTTCCAGCGGGTACTCGACAATCAGGCGGACTTCATCCAGATCCGACTCGTAATCGGTCGCGCGAGTGGTCATTTGGCGAACACGGAAAGACATATCCTTCAGTGATCCAGTCTGCACAACGTACTTGGCCTCAATGTCCCGCTCCCAGCGCTTCTGGTTGGTCAACGGATCGCCGTTGTCATCACGGCGCATATAGACTTCGTTGGCGTTGCTGTAGTCGGCATCCCAGCCCTGGGCATATCGAGTCATGAAGCTCAATCCAGGCACACCGAAAGGCTCCATATCCAGGTCATAGCGCACTTGCCATGACTTCTCCTTCGGCGAGTTGAAGTCGCTGTACTGGATGGAGTTGTCGAGGTAGATGGAGTCCGATTGGCGCAAGTAGTCGAAGTCATCATCGCCATTGTTGCGCTGGAGACCCACCAGCACTGTATGAGCGCCGAATTGGATGCCGACCTTGCCGCTCCAGATGTTGTTATCGAAGCTCCCGAGGAGCTGCCTCCCTTCATCGACCGCCTTGTAGTAGTTCAGCCCGCCGATCAAGGCGACATCGTCCGCAAGCGGGTAGCTCAGCGTGGTGCCCGCGTAATATTGATTCCAGGCATCCTTGAGGCGGCTGGTGTAGAGACTAAAGCCGATGTTGTCATTAAGCGTGTAATCACCACCGAAATAGGCGATCCATGGCGAGTCCACTTCGCCCGCGTAGAAGGTAGCGAAGCCGTCGCGCATGCTGCTGGTATTGGGTTGGCTCATCGAGTGGAGGCGACCGCCCTGAAGCGACAGTCCTTCCACGCTGCTGTTGACCACGGTGACACCTCGGAAACTCTCCGGTAAAAGCCGTGCATCACCGTATTGGACGACCGGGCTGACGGGAAAGACGTCGCCTACCTTGATCTCGGTATCCATGAACCGAGTTTTCACCGCGCCCCCCAGTTTGGAGTAGTTGTCCTCAGCCTGCCCGAGGCTGTTGTAAGGCATCACGTCGACTGAGCCGCCTGCTCCAGAACGGCCGTCGCCGGTGTCAAGCTTGAGCCCTAGCATGGCAAAGGCATCGACACCAAAGCCTATGGTGCCCTCGGTGAAACCAGACTCGAATCTGCCTATCACGCCATGCGCCCACTCTTCCGAATAGCCATTACCCGAGCTGCTGGACTGGCCTTTGCGGAAGTCACGGTTGAAGTAGAGATTTCGATTGAGGATGGTCAGGCTGCTGCCTTCGATAAATCCCTCGCCTTTCTCGTCGGCGGCCATTGCAGCTTGCCCGGTACTGATGCTCAGAGCGAGTAGAGAAAGTCCTAACAGGGTTCTGTTATTCATAAATGCTCCTGATGTTATTGGCAGTTGTCATTGTGTGGTCGCATATATGTGCCAAGCGCGCCGGGCATAACCAGGCGCGCCTTGGACATATTTCCACATGCCAAATAACGTCAGGGTGACTTGAAAATTACTTTTCAGTCAGCGCGATGTCATTTATTAGTTTTGGTTCCGGCAACCTGTTCCGGCTGCACGGTATTCAAGAATATTCAGATCGCCGTTGGAGTCCTCGTAGGTCATCTGGGCTGGCATCACATTGCAGCTAGAGTCCGTTGAGGTAGTGGCCACGACCCTGGCGATATCGAGCTTCATGCCGTAGCGGTAATGAATAACTTCAGGCGGATTCTTTCCGTTAGCGGCAGCATACTCTTGCATGGCCTGCTCATTGGCCTGAATCATCCGACCATAAACACGATCAGCGCCGCCTTCTGCCAGAGTGGCAGAGGAAACAACCATAGCGGCAAGGGCTGCAATAACTTTGAGGCTTTTCATGTTTAATCACTCCTTCAAGGTGGTGATTAAAATATATCCGCTCAACCTGTCATAAAAATGAAGTCAAAGTTACATCGCCGTAATGCTTCCTGCCGCGTTACCCGGGCGAGTCAGCTTGGCGCGTGGCTTGCCCGGGTTTGTAAAGCTATAGCTCCTGCGGTGCGCGAACCTTCTGTGTACGCTGCCTTCGCATCAGCCAGTACGCGGCCGGCAAAACCAACATGGACATCAGCGGCGCGGTAATCATGCCGCCGACCATGGGCGCGGCGATGCGCTTCATCACTTCAGATCCGGCACCTCCGCCCCAGAGGATTGGCAACAGGCCGGCGATGATCACGGCCACCGTCATCACCTTGGGCCGCACGCGCAGCACTGCGCCTTCACGAATTGCCTCCAGTAGTGCCGGGTCACCGCTGCGCCCGGCATCCATACGTGCATGCCAGGCATTCTTCAGGTACAGCAGCATGATCACCCCAAATTCCGCCGAGACGCCGGCCAAGGCGATAAAGCCGACCCCAGTGGCAACCGACAGGTTGAAGCCGAACCAGTAGAGCAGCCAGATGCCGCCCGATAGGGCGAAGGGCAGGGTTGCCATGATCAGTAGGGCCTCACCGAAGCGGCTGAAGGTCAGGTAAAGCAGCACGAAGATGATCAACAAGGTCGCCGGTACCACCCAGGCCAGCCGTGCATTGGCGCGCTCCAGGAACTCGAACTGACCGGAGTAGGAGACGGTCATGCCAGCATCGAGTTGTACCTGCTCAGCTACGCGTTGCTGCAACTCGCGCACGGTCGATGCCAGGTCGCGCCCACGGACATCGACATAGACCCAACCGGACAGACGCCCGTTCTCGCTGCGCAGCATTGGCGGCCCTTCGGTCAGACTAACCTGGGCGACGGTGCCCAAGGTGATCTGCTGGCCGGCTTGCGTGAGGATCGGCATACGCCGTAGTGCCTGCGGACTGTCTCGCCACTCCTTGGGATAGCGCAGGTTGATCGGGAAGCGGGCCAGTCCTTCAACCGTCTCACCAATATTGCTGCCGCCGATGGCGCCCGATACCACCGCCTGCACATCGGCGATGCTCAGGCCATAGCGCGCCGCGGCCAGTCGATCGATCTGGATGTCCACGTAACGGCCGCCAGTAAGGCGTTCTGCCAAGGCCGAACTCACCCCAGGCACCTCTTTGGCCACGGCCTCGATATCGCGCGTTATGCGCTCGATGTCGACCAAGGAGGTTCCGGATACTTTCACCCCAATGGGGCTCTTGATCCCCGTCGCCAGCATGTCGATGCGGTTGCGGATGGGCGGCACCCAGATATTGGACAGCCCCGGAACTTTTACCGCGCGATCCAGTTCCTCGATCAGCTTTTCGGGTGTCATCCCCGCGCGCCATTGATCGCGTGGTTTGAACTGCACCGTGGTCTCGAACATTTCCAGCGGTGCTGGATCGGTGGCGGTCTCTGCTCGCCCGGCCTTGCCGAATACCCGTGCCACTTCGGGCACCGTGAGGATCATCCGGTTGGTTTGCTGCAGCAGCTGGGTGGCCTTGCTGGCCGGCAAGCCGGGCAGGGCTGATGGCATGTACAACAAGTCGCCCTCGTCCATCGGCGGTAGAAACTCTCCTCCGAGTCTGCTGAGGGGCCAGAGACTGGACAAAAACACTAGCAAGGCCAGCGCTAGGGTCACCTTAGGCCAAGCCAGCACCCACTCCAGCACCGGCCGGTATGCACCGATCAGCCAACGATTCAAGGGGTTCTGTTGTTCGCTGGGGATATGCCCACGAATCCAATAGCCCATCAGCACCGGTACCAAGGTGATCGAGAGGCCAGCAGCGGCAGCCATGGCATAGGTCTTGGTGAATGCCAGCGGGCCAAACAGGCGACCCTCCTGGGCCTCCAGGGTGAAGACCGGGAGGAAAGACAGGGTGATGATCAAAAGGCTGAAGAACAGCGCCGGCCCGACCTCGGCCGCAGCTTCGCCGATCACCCGCCAGTGCGCCTCGCCCTGAAGCGGTTCACCGGGGTGTCGAGCCTTCCAGGCCTCGATGTGCTTGTGCGCGTTCTCGATCATCACCACGGCGGCATCGACCATGGCGCCGATGGCGATTGCGATCCCGCCGAGCGACATGATGTTGGCATTGACGCCCTGGTAGCGCATGACGATGAAGGCCATCAGGATGCCCAGGGGCAGGGTGATGATCGCGACCAGCGACGAGCGCAGGTGCCAGAGGAAGATCAGGCAAACCAGGGCAACCACCGCGAACTCTTCCAGCAGCTTGTAGCTGAGGTTATCGATGGCGCGGTCGATCAATTGCGAACGGTCATAGGTGGTGACCACCTCGACGCCGGCCGGCAAGCTGCCCTTCAGGCTGTCCAGCTTGGTCTTCACCGCGGCGATGGTATCGCGGGCATTCTTTCCGGAGCGCAAGATGACCACGCCGCCTACCACTTCACCCTGGCCATCCAGCTCGGCAATGCCACGACGCATCTCTGGCCCCAGCTGAATGGTGGCCACCTGACCCAGCAGCACCGGAACTCCGCTGGCCGAAGCCCGCAGCGGCACATTGCGGAAATCCGCCAGGCTCTCTAGATAGCCTGAAGCCCGCACCATGTACTCGCGCTCTGCCAGCTCCAGGATGGCGCCGCCGGTTTCCTGATTGGCGCTCTTCAGCGCCGCTTCGACCTCCTGCTGAGTTACCCCATAAGCCACCAGCTTCTGCGGATCGAGCAGCACTTGGTATTGCTTGACCATGCCGCCGAGGGTGGCCACTTCGGCTACGTTGGGCAGGCTCTTGAGTTCGTACTTGAGGAACCAGTCCTGCAGTGCCCGCAGCTGGGCAAGATCATGCTGGCCGCTGCGGTCGACCAAGGCGTACTGGTAGATCCAGCCCACGCCGGTGGCATCCGGCCCAAGGGTGGTGGTAACACCCTCGGGCAGGCGTTCCTGCGCCTGGTTGAGGTACTCCAGCACCCGCGAGCGCGCCCAGTAGAGGTCGGTGTCGTCCTCGAACAGCACGTAGACGAAGGAGTCGCCGAAGAACGAGTAGCCGCGCACCGTCTTCGCCCCCGGTACCGAGAGCATGGTTGTGGCCAGTGGGTAGGTCACCTGGTTCTCGACGATCTGCGGTGCCTGTCCGGGAAAGCTGGTTCTGATGATGACCTGGGTGTCAGATAGGTCCGGCAGTGCATCCAACGGCGTGTTGCGCAGCGACCAGAGGCCCAGGGCGGTGATGAACAGGGTGGCCAGCAGTACCAGGAAGCGGTTGCCGATCGACCAATGGATCAGGCGCGCGATCATGGCTGGTCTCCTTCCTTGCGGAGCTGCTCGATCAGCAGGCCGGAGTTTGTCTGACGTGCGGCGATGCGTACGTGATCTCCTGGCTTAAGTCCCACAGCTACTTCGGAGCTGACCAGAGGAAAAGCCATGGTCATACCTGGCATATTCAGGCTCTCGAAGGGGCCATGCTCCAGGGTGACTTGTTTCCCGTCCAGTGCGCGAATAACGCCGTGAGACACATGCAGCCCCTCCGTGCTGTCCTGTTCTGCATTGCCGGCCAGGATGCCCTGCAGGCTGGCTTCCGAATCGATGAGGAACTGGCCGGAGGTAACGACCGCCTGACCTTCCTCAAGACCGGAAAACACCTCCAGACGCCCATCGGCCTCGCGGCCCAAGGTGATTTCCTGGGGACGGTAGCGTCCGTCGCCTTCGGCCAGCATCACCAATGCACGCTTCCCGGTGCGAATCACGGCTTCACTCGGCACAAGAAGCGTGGATTGTTCGACGGCACTGTTCAGGCGTACGGCGGCGAACATGCCGGGGCGCAACTTACCGGCAGGGTTGGGTAGCTCGCTGCGTACCGTGAGCGTGCGCGTTTGCGGATCGGCACTCGGCAGCAAGGCTATGACGCGGCCCAGCAGCGGTCGATCAGGAAAGGCCGTCAGGTTGGCGCGGATCTCGTCCCCGACCTGGATACTTCCGGCCATGGCCTCGGGTATCGCCGCATCGAGCCAGACACTGGACAGCCCGTTGATCAACGCCAGATCCTGCCCGGCTTCAACGGTCATCCCGGCGCGTACCTGCAAGGCTTGGAGCTCGCCGCTGATAGGTGTGGTGAGGGTTTGCACTGCCCGCGGTTTGCCGCTGCGGCGAACCTGCTCTATCAACGCTTGTGGCATGCCGAGCAGGCGGAGGCGCTCTTGGGCCGCAGTGATCAAGCGGGCGTCACCGGTACGCAGTACCGCGAGGAACTCCAACTGCGCGGCGGACCACTCGGGAATCAGCAGGTCGACCAGGGGTGTTCCAGCTGGCAGTACATCGCCAGGGGCACGCCCGTAAACCCGCTCGACGAATCCGCCAGCGCGGGCCTGGAGGTTCGCTACCTCTCGCTGGTTATAGGCCAGGGAGCCGACCACCTCGATATCCGAGGGCAGTACACCGCGGATCACCGTCGAGGTCCGCATTCCGAGGTTCTGCACGGCTTGAGCGGGGACGCTCAGGACAGACGGATCTTGCTCGGATCCTGCGTATTTAGGGACAAGCTCCATATCCATGAAAGGTGACTTGCCCGGTTTATCGAAGCGCTGCTCAGGCTGCATCGGGTCGTACCAATAGAGCACCTTGCGCTCGTCCGTCGGTGCGGAGCTAGGCAGTAGCTCGTGTTTGGCTTGCCGCTGGGCCAGCCAGTAGCCACCGCCCGCCGCGCCAATGCCCACGGTCAGCACGGCGACCGCAAAACCAAATGTCGATATCTTCATTTCAGGCCCTCCACATAGGCGTAGTACAGGCTTGCGGAGAGCTGGCTCAACTTGCGCTGTTGTTCAATCTGCCGCAGTTGCGCATCAATCAGGTCGCGCTGGGCAGTAATAACGGATGTGAGCTGGCTGTTACCGGCTTGGTAGGCGGCCAGTTCGAGATCGGCACGTTTGCTTGCAAGCGGGATCAAGGTTTTTTCGGTGCGTGACAAGGTCCTGCGCAGTTGCTCAAGCTCGGCAATACCGCCTTCCAGCTCAGCCTGATGGGCGCGCAGTAATGCTTCCTGCTCGGCTTCCATCTGCGACACGCTTTGTTGTCTGGCGTTGATCTTGGGCCCCTGACGTGTGCCTACGAACAACGGCAGGTCGAAGGTAAATTGCACCATCACCATATCGCCGAACTGGTTGTCGCGATTGTTGTAGGCAAACTCAACACCCCAGTCGGGGGTCTTCTCGGCGATGGCCTCGTTCAGCTCGGCGCTAGCCTCGCCGACTCGGGCGGAGGCAGCGCGCAACTCAGGGTGTGAGGCAATGCGTTGCTGCAGGTGCGGTGCCACCAGGTTCAGACTGGGAACACCTCCTTGCAAAGGCTGGTCAGCCTCGTTGCCTATCCAGCGGCGCAGCTTGGCACGAGCTACTGCCACATCGCGATTCAGTTCATCTCGCCGATCTTGTAACGCCAAAGCTTCCTGGTCGGCCTGCAACAGCTCGCCAGGCTGAGCACTACCGCCGGCAATCAGCGATTGCACGGTCGAGCGGAGCATCTCGATCTGACGGTCCAGTTGATCGAAGAGGCCAACACTGCGTTCGGCGTAGTACACATCTAGCCAGCTCACTGCCGTCTGGCGCTTGATCTCCAACTGCATGGCACGCTGCTCGGCCTCGGCTCGGCCTACTGAAGCCTCGGCCAACTGGCGCCGAGCCTGACGCTTGTCACTGTTGGGGACTTCCTGCATGAACCCAATGCGGCGCATGGTCATGGAGTCACGATTAAGCGTGTAACGGTCAGGGCCTTCGATCGGCAGGTTGTCGATGCCTAGAATCAGCTTGGGATCGGGCAGGGCGTCTGCGGGCTCGACAGCCTGCTGTGCCGATGCCACCTGCGCCTGGCGCGCGAGGTTCTCAGGGGCACTCTGCTCGGCCAGAGCTTGGGCTCGTTCGAAAGTTAGGGGCTGCGCCTGCGCGGCAAGCCAGGGAGCTGCCCAGAATGCGGCAGCCAACACACCGAGAAAGCCACGGCGTGGAAAAAGGAAAGCGGACATGCTTTCGCCTCCAATGCGATTGATCGAAGTCGCGACTACGAAACGTGACCGCGACGATGCGCCTGACTGTAAGGCGCGGGATGATCACTGCATTAGACGAAACGAGGAGGGCGCCAGAGTCCTGCGGGCTCTCGCTTAATCACCGACTGGGTCAGCAATATCTCGGGGCGTGAGGGGAGAGGGGATATGCTCTTGATCACGGTGGTCTGGAGAAGTCCTCCGGTCTTGCATTCCTGGCCGGGTTTGCAAGGGGACTTCTTGGCCACCCCATCAGACTTGTCCATTTGCTCGCAGCACGGAGCATCGGCCATTGCATGGCCCTGATGATCGGCGCTCTGCATCGGGCAAGGTTGTGCCGGCATGCTGAAAGCCACACCGCCGAAGGTCGGCAGCACGAGGCTAGCAATCATTAGCAGGATCAATCCAATCCGACGCACAGCAATTCACCAGGCGGGGCAATAGGCCGACGATAGCAGATTGCCCCCGAGCCATGAATGCTCCTTTTGACGATAACAGCACTTCGTTGATTTGGATCAAATAGAGTGTCTAGGGAAGGTCTGAAGTAACCCTGTATTTCCGGTCGACTTCAGCCCTCGCTGCTTTTGAAAGCGGGCCGTCGATCAAAATCGACCAGGTAACCCGCTCAGTTCTTCGTTTTTGGCCGCCGCGAGCACCTCGCAGCAGCCATTTTCCGCATTACAGGTGCACCTTTCCTGCGGTAGTCAGCAAATGTCGGCGCGCCATCCATAGGTTCGACAGCGCGAACAGCGTCACCAGCTGAGCGGTGTTCTTGGCCAGGCCACGGAAGCGCACCTTCACGTAACCGAACTGGCGCTTGATCACTCGAAACGGGTGCTCGACCTTCGCTCGCACTTGTGACTTGGCCTTCTCGATCTTGCGCTTGGCTTTGTACAGGGCGCTGCGTTTATCGAGCTTCTTGTAGGTGCTGCGGCGTGCTGCGACCTGCCAGATCACTTCGCGGCCAGCATGTTCGGGGCGCTTTTCGACGCCGGTGTAGCCGGCATCGGCGCAGACGACGTTCTCGTCACCGTGCAGCAGTTTGTCGACCTGGGTGATATCCGCCACGTTGGCTGCCGTGCCTACCACGCTGTGTACCAGCCCCGACTCATCATCTACGCCGATGTGCGCCTTCATGCCAAAGTAATACTGGTTCCCTTTCTTGCTCTGGTGCATTTCCGGGTCGCGCTTGCCGTCCTGGTTCTTGGTCGAGCTGGGCGCGTGGATCAGTGTGGCATCGACGATAGTGCCCTGGCGCAGCGACAGGCCGCGATCCCCCAGGTAGCCATTGATGATGATCGGGTGGTTGTGATTGTGGTCGCAGTGGGCAAGCGTGAACGAAGTGCAGCTTACAAGGCAGCAGGTAAGCGTTAGCTACCAGGGAAAAAGAAAAAAGAGGGAGCCATTGCAGGCAGTCTTTCGACTACCCACGCTGGCTCACTGTTCAAGGGTTCATTCTTACTTTCTGCTTCCGGTAGATCCAGCACGCCAACACCACGGCAATCAGCAATGGTGGAAAGCGCACCATCAGAATCATCAGCAGCAATATCGCCAGACAACCGGCCAAGATCCCGGCAAACATGAATGCCGAGGCAACAGTCCGTAGCAGCAGTTTCATTGGCACCTCCTTACAGGTAGCCGCGCTCAGCCAACGACACACAATCCTCCTGGCCTACCACAACGTGATCGAGCGTTCTGACTCCGACCAGATTCAGTGCGTCCTGCAGTTTCGTGGTGAGATTGCGATCCGCCTGGCTGGGCTCGGGATCACCTGAGGGGTGGTTGTGTACCAGGATGATTGCCGCTGCGTTGTGTTCCAAGGCGATCTTCACGATTTCCCGTGGGTAGACGCTGGCTCCATCCAGGGTTCCGCGAAACACTTCCTCGAACGCAATCACCCGGTGTCGGCTGTCGAGCATGAGCAGTGCAAAAACCTCGTGCTCATAATCAGCCAGCAGCGTCTGCAGGTGACTGAACGCCTCCTTAGGCGAGGTCAGTGCACGTCCCTTGCGCAGGCGCAGACTGGCCAGTTGCCTGGCCATCAGCAGGATGTCGTTTTCCGTCACCGGCGACTCGACCAGGTAGGTGCCGGTCGTGTCACTGGCTTTCAGCTTGTGCAGGCGCATGGCGGCCTCCTTGGTCTCGGTCTGTGGGTGGGGTTTGACGAGCAGCTTGTGCATCGAGCTTTTCAGTCAGGCTGGGTTTGGTGGGGTTGAGTTGCGAAATTGTTGCTGCAGCAGGGGCTTCACCCTCGGGGTAGAACTCTTCCACGATGGCGCTGACATCCTCCTCGCTGTCTTCGAATGCTCCGTTGCCAAAGCCGCGTCGTGCTGCCTCATCCAAGGCGGCTTGATCGAAGCCTGCAGCTTGCCGCCGCGAATCGAGTTCACTGGCGGTCACCAGCGCTTCAGCCATGTCCATGCCACCGCGTACTGTCAGGTCGGCGTAGAAGATCGGCGTGCCATGGCTCTGGCGAGTGGACTTGCCACGCAGGCGCAGTTCCAGCGGTAGGCATGCCAGGCGGTTGCCCGAAATGGCCTGGAAGTAGTGCAAGCGAGCGGCCAGGGTGCGGATGCTGTTGAAGCCGGTGGTGCGGAAGACAAAGCTGCCCAGCGGATCCTCATCGCCAATGACTACATTCAGCCGGCCATAGGGCTTGCAGGCACTACCTTTCGCCAGTGGGCAGGCATCCGGCGACGGGCAAGGCAACGACTGCATACCATCCTGAGTGACCCGCTTGCAGGTCTCGCCATTGCCGACGCAGACGGGGCGTCCGGATTGTCGGTCGAACAGCGTGTAGTCGGCTCGGAAATTCAGCTCCGGCTCGTTGAACAGCAGGCGTACCGGAATGCTGCGCAGCTTGTCGTCCTTGCCCTGACGCAGTTCGTCATTGAGCGGGTGCAGCAGCCAGCCATCCTTGCCTTGCACCTGGGACGTGATAGTGAACTGGTCATCTTTCTCCGGCAGGCGCTTGCCGTTCTTCTCGATGACCTTGCCGATGGAAATCCGCCCGAGTACCGGCGGGGTGATAGCCAGACCTTTGAGCATGGTGAGTCTCCTGGAAATGAAAAAAGGCCAGCCACGCAGTGCGAACTGCATGGTCTGGCCAAGGGAGGGAAGGGATGGAAGTGTTGGGTTTCAGCCGACCAGGAAGCGCCGTGCACCCGGTTTCAGCAGTGGGTACTTGGCCTGCAGGTAGGGCTTGTCTTGGAGCAACTGCACGACATCGAGACCGATGCTGTCCTTGGCCTTGCGCCAGGAGACGTAGCCGCTGGAGAACTCCGCCCGACTAGCATCGCCCATGGCTTGCTGCAGGATCTGCTTCAGTTCAGCCTCGCGCTTCTCTTTGTCGGCAATCGACTGACGCACGGCTTTCAGCTCGATGTACGCAGCAGAAAGCCCCGCATGCTGGCTGAAGTCGACGACCTGGCCGTTGTCCTCCGGGTAGAGGCAGCGCAGCGCCGACTCGGCCGAAGCCGTGCCGTCAGCCGGCGGTGGCGTATCCGTCTCAACGTAGTGCCAGAATTTGCGCTCCAGCTCGATCAGGCGAGCGATCATCTGCTCGTCCCGTTCGATACGGTGGATCTCCAGCGTCTGGCCACCCAGCAGCACGGCCACATCCGCCGCCTGCTTGCCGGTGACGGCGAGCTGGTGCATCACCTGCAACTGCACATACTCAGGCACGCCCTCTTTCCAGAGGCGTGCCCCGTTTATGCCGGCTGTCTTGCATTCGAGGATCTGTACATCGTCAGCCCCGATCACCTCGCGGTCGATGTTGGCCAGCATCCAGGGCAGCTCCGGATCCGCGTGCTGCAGCACGGCGTTGATGCGCCGTACCTTATTCCTAGTGCGCTTGCTGTAATGCCAGGCCACGATAGGCTCCAGCACATTGCCCCAGTACATCGGGCTTTCCTCATCCTGAGGATCAGCCTTCGGCATGCCGGCATCACGCCCCGTCTTTTCCATCCACAGCTCCAGTTGCGACTTGTACGGGTTCAGACCGACTGCTGCCGCAGCGTCCGAACTACCGATACCTTGCTTGCGGATCTGCAGCCAGTCCTCGCGCGGCAGCTCCTTGGTGCTGACCAGGCGCAGAGCCGGACGGGTTTTGCTGGTGCTGCGATTCAATGAAGTGGCTTTCATAGCGTTCACCTTGCAGAAATAGAAACGCCCGACCTGCAACGAAGCGGGTCGGGCGTTATGGGGGGGGTAAATGGTCAGGCGACCAGTTGCAGAGCTGTATCCAGGGCGCGTTGCTTGATCTGTGCGCCCTGGCCGAACCAGGCGGAGTCGAGGCGATACTCCGTGCTGCGTGCCCGGCGCTCGTGATCGACGTACTCGGTCACGGCATTGAGCAGGCCCCAGGCCGTGCCGCGTGCCGAGTCCAGCTGGCTGCCGCGACCTCGGCCTTCGTACAGCTCCTGTACCTTGCGCAGTGCGCGCTCGTTGGGCAGTTGCTCCGGCAGTGCGCCGGTCGGGCTGGTGTCGCACATCACGTTCATGAAAAAGCCCAAGGCCTCATGCCACTGCACTTTGCGTTCAGCCAGGTGGCGCATGCGGTACATGAAGTCGTCCCATTGCGAGACGGCGATGCCAAGCTGCTTCTTCACCAGGTCGCCGTCGAAGCGGGTGCTGTGCGGCACCTTGATCGCACGGCTGGTGCCGTCCATGGCGATGGTCAGCGTGTTGTTGCAGACTACGCGGATGGTGGTAGGCGTTGCTGTAGTGGCCAGGGTGCCGTCGCAGGAAGTGGCCAGCAGCAAATAGCCATTCACCTGGTCGTTACCCTTGAGTGCAGCGCCCTGTCCGGTACGCGCCAGCGCCCAGAACTTGCGCCCGCCCTTGAGCACGCCAGCGGTTTCCAGCTCGTAGCCGGAGACCTCGGTCAGATCCCGGTAAAACTCCAGCACATCCTTGGGCTGAACGGTGTGGTAGCGCTGCGAGACCACCGACAGCGGTGCCTTGCTGTCCGAGCGGTAGAGCACTTTCTGCTCCGGGAACGAATGGATCGCGCCCAGATGGCCGATGGCGTCCGACTTGAAGTGCACGGGGCTTTCCAGAATCTGCCAGTCCATGCCGGCTTCGCGTTGCCAGACTTCGATGGGTTGTTTCTGCGGCAGGTTGTTGCCCAGGCCGTGCCACGGAGTAGCGCCAACGTAGGCCATTTGTTCGATTTGATGAGCCATGACGAATTTCCTTTGAGTGCAGGCCGGCATAAAGCGCCGCGCAGAGCGCAGCACCGGCAATCAATGAGAGATAAGGAAGGGCCGGATCAGGCCGGTAGGTTGAAGCGGTGACCGCAGAGCAGGCAGAGGTTGTGGGCCAGTACATGGCGGTCGAGCGACTCGCCGAGCTGCGCGCCAATCGCACAACCACCGACGCCTCCGGCCAGACCGCCGAGAATGGCGCCGGAGACCGAACCGAGGGTGATGCCGACAGGGCCGGCGATTACGCCAAGCGCTGCGCCGGCCTTGCCGCCTGCCAGAGCAGCACTGATGCCTCGTGCGAGACCACCGACAGCGCCGATGGCCGCGCCAGCTTTCATGGCGTGATGGAAAGAAGCGACTTTGGGGGAGTGACAGCGGGGGCACTGCAATGACATGGGGCGAACCTCCTTGGTGCTGATGTCATTGCGGTAATGTGTTGCTGAGATTTTTTTGAATCGAATGGCTGCTTTTCAGCAGCGCTAACTGAGTGCGAACTGGCTGGAGTCGGCCAAAAGCAGCCATTAGCCAGCCAGACATGTAGGTGTCCGCTGATACAGAGTTGACGTATTCGTGCCCCCTATTGGTTGATGCGTCGACGGAGCGCACAAAAAAGTCACCATTCACAGGAGCTTTAGCGCTGAATCTTCAGGTGAGCCAAAAATTGAATCGGGGGAGCCCAACGCCCCTAGCGTGAGTTGGGCTGGCGCATGAGAGTATTCATACCGTACGGGAACAGCATGCTGCCCGTGGAATAAGTGTGAAGTCTCAGCGCTGTGGCATGCCCATATGCTGCTGATGCTGCATCATCTGATCCATCATCATCTGTTGCATGCCCATGTACCTGTCCATCATGTATTGATGCTGCTTCATCTGCTCAGGCGTCATCTGGGAGTAGTGGCTGCCCATTTGATCCCAGCCCATCATGTGGCCCCCACCCATCATCTTACCGTTACCCATCATGTGGCCCCCGCCCATCATCTGACCGTCACCCATCATATGGCCGCCCTGCATGCCCCCTCCGCAGCACCCCATCATTCCGCCGCCACGCATTCCGTTCATCATGTGCATTCCTTGCTGCATCATGGTTTGGTGCTCTTGCATCAGTTTCTGACGCTGTGCAGGGTCGCTTGCTTTCTGAATTTGGCTCATTTGCTCCTGCATTCTCTTCAGGTTTTCTTGTGCCTTCGCCATCTCTTGATCAAATTGCTCAACGCTCATTGGCTGCTGTTGAGCCTGGCTGGTGGTACTGGAGTCCTGCTGCGCAAAGGTTAAGGCCGGAAAAAGCGCAGCCGCCAAAGCGAAGGTGGCGAGTTTTGGTGCTTTCATTGCTCAGTTCCTTGCAGGTGAAAGTGGGTCGTGGGGTGAGTCACCAGTAGTCAATATAGACCTCGAAGACGGGTGTAGCCTGATGCAGGTCAAAAGTTGATCCCGTACCTGCTACAGGTTGTATTGAAGCTGCTCCGACCAAGGAGGTTGCCTGCGTGAGCGAATTTTCAGTGGCCAAGATGGACTGCCTTCTGGATGAGCAGCCTGCCTGGGCATGTCGTGCTTCAGTAGTTAAAGCCATTTGCCGCCAGGACTGCCCAGCGGCGCTGACGATGGGCGTAAAACAGGCGCGCAAAAAGCCACACGAACGGGGTGAGGATGCCGGCATCGATAGTCACGCGATCTCGGTAAAGCGTTCCGCCACTCACTTCTTGTGCCGTAATCAGGTGATCCCACTTATTGATCAGCGGGCTGTAGCCGTTGTCTCTGAGCATGAAGGCCTGAGCGTTTTCCGTCTGCGGGTAGGTAGTCACAATTGCCTGACGGCCAATGGGAAGTACGCCGAATAGCTTCAGCTTGACCCAGTAGGTGCCCTCGCTCCAGGTATCAGGAAACTCAGCCGGATCCAGCGGGCTGAAACTCAATAAGGGTGAAGCAACCTGACGCAACAGGCGTGGTTTGCGCACCTGGGCGATCACCTTTGCGAGTGGGCACGGCAGCTGGGTGGCGAGATCGACTTGCATGGGCGCAATTACCGACTGGACAGGTTTTGCTCGTCACTCGCAAGCAAGGTCTGGAGTTCTTCAGGAACCGGCATGGGCTTGAACGCACTGATTCTGGAGCGGCCTGTATTGCCGAGGGGCACCCAGATTTTGGAGAACAACAAGGCCGCGAAAATGCGCGGTATTTGCCCGGCCACCTCGCGATAATCGCCAATTTGCCAGCCGAGCGTGAGCATCAGCCAGTGTGACCTGGCATGCAGCAAAGGTTGGCGCTGAGTCAGGATGTGCGCGCGCTCCAGCCATTGAAAGGCATCTGTACTGCGCTGTTCCTGCATGGCCTGCCGGGCCTGCTGAAAGGCTTGTTCAATTGCGAGTTGCAATGCTGCTTTCATCTTCAATCCTCCAACCCTACTTTTTAAGCAGGCGCAGGCCGTTGAACACCACCAGCAGACTGACTCCCATGTCTGCAAAGACGGCCATCCACATCGTCGCCTGCCCCGTTAAGGTAATGGCGAGAAACAGGGCCTTGATCCCTAACGCCAGCACGATGTTCTGCTTGAGGATGGCGGCGGTCTGTTGAGACAGGCGGATGAAGGCCGGGATCTTGCGCAGGTCGTCATCCATCAAGGCCACATCCGCAGTTTCGATGGCAGTGTCTGTGCCTGCGGCGGCCATGGCGAAACCGATTTCAGACTTCGCCAGCGCCGGCGCATCGTTGATGCCATCGCCGACCATCCCAACAACGTAGCCGCGCGCTTGCAATGCTTCAACGGCCTGCAATTTGTCGACTGGCAGGAGATTGCCGCGTGCCTCGTCGATGCCTACCTGCTGTGCAATCGCATCTGCGGTGTGCGGGTTATCGCCGGTCAGCATTGTGGTCTTCACGCCAAGCGCGTGAAGTTCCTCAATTGCCTGGCGGCTGGAGTCCTTGACGGTATCGGCAACGGCGAACAGGGCAATGGCACGCTGCGGATTGCACAGCACCACCACTGTTTTACCTTGGCGTTCGAGACGCTCCAGCGTCGCTTCCAGCTCGGGTGAGCAGAGGCCAAGCTCTTCCACCAGACGGTGGTTACCCAGGTGGAAATCTATGCCTTCGATGGTGCCTCGAACACCTCGACCCAGTAGGGCTTCGAATCCCTCAACGGCAGCAAACGTCAGGCCATTCTCAGTGGCATGCTTGGCTATTGCCTGCGAAACCGGGTGGTCAGAGCGACTGGCGAGACTGGCAGCATGAGTACGGTAGAGTTCTGAGTCCTGTTCAACCAACGGCATGTAATCGGTCTGTACCGGCTTGCCATGAGTAATGGTTCCGGTTTTGTCGAGTGCCAGGACGCCAAGCTTGCCACCGATTTCCAGATAGACGCCGCCTTTGACCAAAATGCCTTTACGCGCCGCCGCTGCCAGGCCACTGACAATGGTGACGGGCGTCGAGATGACCAAGGCGCAAGGGCAAGCGACCACCAGCAGCACCAAGGCACGGTAGATCCAGTCGTACCAGGGCTCGGCCATGAAGAGTGGCGGCACAATGGCGATAGCCAGGGCGAATAGGAATACGACAGGGGTGTATACCTTGGCGAACTGATCGACAAAGCGCTGGGTCGGCGCACGTGAACCCTGCGCCTCTTCGACCGCGTGAATGATACGTGCCAGCGTGGTGTTGGCTGCGGCGGCCAGGACGCGGTATTCCAAGGAGCCGGCTTCGTTGATGGTTCCTGCAAAAACCGGATCGCCGATGGTTTTCTCTACAGGCAGGCTTTCCCCTGTGATGGGCGCTTGGTTGATGGTGGAATTCCCGGAAGTTACCTCGCCATCGAGACCGATTCGTTCGCCCGGTCTTACCCTGACCAATGCGCCTACGGCGATGGTTTTAACGTCAACTTCAAGCCATGTGCCATCGATCTGCTGCACCGTGGCGCGCTCCGGCGTCAGATCCATCAGGCCGCGTATGGCATTGCGCGCCCGATCCAGCGACTTCGCTTCGATCAACTCGGCGACAGAAAAGAGGAACATGACCATGGCCGCTTCTGGCCATTGTCCAATCAGCACCGCACCGGTCACCGCGATACTCATCAGCGCATTGATGTTCAGGTTACGGTTCTTCAGCGCGATCCAGCCCTTTTTATAGGTCGTCAGGCCGCACAGCAGAATGGCGAGCAGCGCCATGCCAGCCACAGCCCAATCTGGCGCAAGCTCGGCAAAGTGGATCACTTCCGCCGATACGGCGGCCACGCCCGATAGCGCCAAGGGCCACCAGGCCTTCTTGCGCGGGGTGCTTTGCGTTTCTTCTTTTGCTGTTGCGGAACCCTCAACCACTGGCGTGAAACCAAGCTCGCGAATAGCTGCCAGTGCTGCTGGCAGTGCTTCTGCTGAGTGGCTGAGCGTCAGTACGCGCTGAAGCAGGTTGAACTCCAACGCACTGATGCCGGGTAGCGAGGTCAGCTTGTCGCGGATTAGCTTTTCTTCCGTTGGGCAGTCCATCTGTTCGATTTTGATGCGGGCTTGCCCTTCAGCAGATAGCGGCTCTGCTTGCATACCCAGGGACGAGATTGCCGCTTCGATAGGCGCGGTCGACGGCAAGCTGTGCCATACCCCAAGAATCCGATTGATCAGGTTGAAGTCGAGCTTATCTATGCCTGCGAGCTTGCTCAGTTTGTCCTGAATCAGCGTCTGCTCAGTAGGGCAGTCCATTTGCGCAATGCGGAAGCTGCTGAGCCTGGAGCCGGTTACGGCATTTACTGCTGTAGCCGCTGTGGCAGAGCACTTGCTTGCTTCGTTGGAGTCACAGCAGACATCCTTTGAAACCGCTTCAGGTTTGTATTCGTCACCGCAGCAGCCAGCCATGAAGGTATCCTCGTTGAACAGTTGTGCAGAGTGAACACCCTGAAGCCACTACAGGGTCAAGCGTTTGCTGAAGAGGTAACTCATGAAGATTGGAGAGCTGGCCAAGCTTGCCGATTGCCAAGTTGAAACGGTTCGCTATTACGAGCGCGAGGGGCTGTTGCCCGCTCCGGCCCGCAGCGAGGGTAATTACCGCCTGTACAGCAGTGAGCACCTTGAGCGACTTACGTTCATCCGTAACTGCCGAACACTGGACATGACCCTGGACGAGATCAGAAGCTTGTTGGCGCTGATGGATCGGCCAGAGGGGAACTGTGAGGGTGTGAATAGCTTAGTGGATGAGCACATTGAGCATGTGCAAGCGCGCGTGACCAGCCTGCTGGCCCTGCAACAACAGCTGGTTGAGTTACGACACCGTTGCGCCTCTGAGCGCGGCGTAGACGAGTGTGGAATCCTCCAGCGCCTGAACACCACTGGCGGTGTCAGTGCGCTTCCGGATGATGGCCACACTCATGTTGGGAAAAGCCACCGCCACTAAACATGCGCCACCACCTGCCATGCGAGGCACGCTACATGGCAGGTGGTGAGTCTGGCTCAGCTGTATGCAGACGGTTAGCGCTTATTTGCTTTGTTCGACTTCAGCTTTGACCAGATCAATCAGTGGCTGCGCGCCGAAACTCAATAGCGGCTTGCCATTCACAAAGAACGTGGGCGTCTGGCGCACGCCAGCAGCCTGGGCATCCTGAGAGTCCCTTTTCAGGGCCTCGGTGATATCGCCAGCCATCATCTCCGCACGGGCCTTTTCCACATCCAAGCCTGCCGCTTCAGCAGCTTCCCAGGCCTTCTGCACCAGTGGGTCACTGTGCCATTGCGGTTGCGCCACCATGAGTGCTTCCAGAACAGGCTCGAAGACCCCCTGCTTGCGTGCAGTTTCGAGGATTCTTGCTGCTGTTTCAGAGCCTTCATGGAAGAGGACGTAACGCAGCACCAGGCGCACATCATTCGGGTTGTCAGCCAGGATCTGTTTCACTACTGGAAAGAAGGCGCGGCAGGCCTCGCAGGACGGATCGAAGAACTCAACGATGGTTACGGGCGCATTGGCGGTGCCGATAACGGGCGAATGGAAGCGCACCAACGAGCTAGCCACTGGAGCAACTGGCGGGGTCTCTTCACTTACCGAATATCGATCATAAAAGAATGCCGCAGCAGTGAAGCCGAGCGCAGTAAGAATGCTGATGACGAGGACGATTGCACGTCTGCTCATAGGGAAGACCTCCGACGGATGAGAACAAGAAGAACAGCGATAAGGGTGAATGCGACCAGCGAAAGCAGTGGCAGAGGGACGCTGCCGAAAATCGTCATGTCAGCGCTGGAGCAGGACGGGCCTGCCCCGCAGGGCTTGATGCTCTCCGGTATGGCCCCAAAGTAGAGCAGGCTGTGGTAGAGCGCGATGAGCCAGCCCACGACGGTAACCGGCAACGCATAACGCCAGACCCCGAAATCCGAGGTGTAGCAACCAACGGCCAGAATCACGACCAGTGGAAACATGAATGCGCGCTGGAACCAGCAGAGCACGCAGGGCGTTTTGCCCATGACCTCGCCGATGAACAAGGCGGCTAAGGTCGAAACCAACGCAATACCCCAGGCCATAAGCAACAGGCTCCAGGGGCTGGGAAAGCGAGTGTTTGTCTCTGTTTCCATCATGGTTGATATCTACCCTCTACAGAGGTGGGTGGCACGGGAACTACCGTCGACGCGATATCGTTCGTGGTGACGTCTTGAGCCAGTGCATCTGCCATGCCCATGAGCATCAGCACGATAGCGAGCAGTAATAAGCGCATCGGGCGGCGCAGGTGCGCAAACAACGCCCCTGGCTCGCGCGGAGAAAGCGATTGCATAAGTTGATCCTGGATTGCAGTGGTCTTTAGCCGCAGTGCGGCTGTGCTTAGATCACGCGGCTGGATCGCGGAGGGCGCTCAATCAAGTAGACCAGGCGAGTTGGTGCGGCTTCATCCGGCAGGGTAGTCAGGATGTTGCTTTCTGCCTGTGCTGGCAGGATAAGCAGCGGCCCAAGGTAAGGGGTCTCGTGCACATGGTCGGCAGTCATCGGCGAGTGCTGGTGACCTGCACAAAAGACGCAAGAGGGGGCTGCCTCTGTGAGCAAGCTACTGTGCGCGGCTTCGCTCTTGAATCCCGCTTGCGGCTCTGCACCAACCAACAGGGAAGACATATGCCAACCCATGACCAGCAGCAATGCCAGGCTCAGTGTAAGCACTACTTGGATTGTGACCTTACGCCTGGGCATCGGGATGATGTCGATATGTATAGAGGTGAGAGGTATTTGCTCCGACCCTCATGGGTATGAAGATACGGTCGCCGTACGAATTCTCCGCAATGAGACCATTCTCGGGGAGTAGGCACAAGCACCATGGCGATACCTGTGCGGCTTAGGTGGGGCGGGCTAGGATGCATGATGGTGTAGTGGTCTACTAATCCCGGACACCCATTTAGGGCGAGAATGCTCGCCATAGAGAGGTGTCTGATGACCAAGCAACGTCGTTCTTTTACGTCCGAGTTCAAACGAGAGGCCGCTGGTCTGGTGCTCGATCAGGGCTACAGCCATATCGATGCAGCCCGCTCGCTGGGGCTGGTTGAATCGGCGCTTCGTCGCTGGGTGAAACAGCTCCAAGAGGAGCGCCAGGGCGTTACCCCGAAGAGCAAAGCATTGACTCCCGAACAGCAGAAAATCCAGGAGCTGGAAGCCAGGATCGACCGACTGGAACGGGAGAAAGCGATCCTAAAAAAGGCTACCGCTCTCTTGATGTCGGACGAGTTCAATCGTACGCGCTGATAGACCAGTTGAGTGAGCGGGAGTCGGTGGAAGTGGTCTGTTCAGCGTTCGACGTGGTGCGGTCTTGCTACTACGCCTATCGCCTACGGCGCTGCCGTGTTGATGCGCGCCGCGTTGCACTGCGCAGCCAGGTCAACCAGCTGTTCAACCAGAGTCGAGGATCGGCTGGTAGCCGAAGCATTCTGGGCATGCTGCGTGAAGATGGCGTAAGCATTGGCCGCTTTCGCGTGCGTCGGTTGATGCGCGAGTTGGGCTTGGTCAGCAAACAACCAGGCTCGCACGCGTACAAGCAGGCCACGGTTGAACGACCAGATATCCCGAACCGGCTGAACCGCGAGTTCACCACTGAGCGCCCCAATCAGGTGTGGTGCGGCGACATCACCTACATCTGGGCGCAAGGCCGCTGGAATTACTTAGCGGTGGTGCTGGATCTGCATGCACGACGAGTAATTGGCTGGGCATTCTCCGCCAAGCCGGATACGGAGCTGGTCATCAAGGCGCTGGATATGGCCTACGAGCAACGAGGCAAACCGCAGCAGGTGCTGTTTCATTCAGATCAGGGTAGTCAGTACGCCAGCCGCCTGTTTCGACAGCGGTTGTGGCGATATCGGATGGAACAGAGCATGAGCCGTCGAGGTAACTGCTGGGACAATTCGCCAATGGAACGGTTATTCCGCAGTCTGAAGTCGGAGTGGGTTCCGCCGACCGGTTACCTGAAAGCCCAGGAGGCGCAACGGGACATCAGTCACTATCTGATGCATCGTTACAACTGGGTCAGGCCGCATCAATTCAACGACGGGCTGCCGCCCGCCGTTGCCGAAGAAAAACTTAACCCACTGTCCGGGATGGGTTGACCACTACATGGAAAAATCAGGGTAAGCGGATTAAATGGTTGATCTTACCTTTGCATGAGAGTGAGACAGACCGGCATCTCATCGGATTATCTGGTTGATGCTTCACCTACTGCTGGTGCATGTTTCCTTCGCTAATTCCAGCAAGAACCCCACACGCCTCAACTTCCCGGTCATCGTTGCAACTCGCTCTCAGTGAAACGAGTTGTTTCTCAAGCGCTTGCAGAGCGGTTATCTGCGACCGCACATGAGAGATGTGATCATCGAGCAAGGCGTTGACGGCGGTACAAGGCTGATGAGGGTCGTCCTCATAGCTCTGTAGTTCGTGAATCTCAGCCAGTGACAGGCCCAGGATTCTGCAGCGACGGATGAAGGCCAGCCCCTCACCATGCTTCTCGGTATAGACACGGTAACCGTTGTCCTGCCGATCAGGCGGCGGCAACAGGCCCTGCTGCTCATAGAAGCGGATCGTCTGCGTGTCGATACCCGCTATCTGGGCTAACTGACCAATGCGCATCAGGCTTACTCCTCAACGGATCATCTGTCCCATTGACCTTATAGTAGCTATATAGTTTTTAATACTAGCAATCTATGTTGGTTAACTGGAGCCGTATCGTGAGTAAAGCCTGTGGTGGCCCATGTAGCTGCGATGCAACGCCTGCAGCGGATACCGATATGCCGGTCTCCTCCGAAGCGTCAGGGGAATGGGTCAGCGTGTATGCTGTGCCGAAGATGGATTGTCCCTCAGAAGAACGGATGATCCGCTTGGCGCTGAACGGCTTTGATGAGATTCGAACGCTGTCCTTCGACTTGTCGAACCGCCGATTGGAGGTCGTGCATGACGGCGAGGCTGAGCCCATTACCGCGAAACTGGCGACCTTGGGGCTAGGCGCCTCTCTTCAGGAAACCGTCATTGCCGACCCAGAGACGATCAAGGCCGCTGAGAGCTCGGCAGTCTCTGCTACGCAGGAGTCAGGCACTCTGCGCGTGTTGCTCGGTATCAATGCGATCATGTTCGTGGTGGAAATGACTGCTGGCCTGATCGCCCAGTCTACCGGCCTGATCGCTGATTCCCTGGATATGTTTGCCGATGCAGCCGTCTATGGCCTGGCTCTCTATGCCGTAGGGCGCAGTGCGAAAATGCAGGTACGTGCCGCGCATCTGGCAGGGGTACTGCAACTGATTTTGGCTATCGGCGTACTCGTCGAGGTGGTGCGACGCTTTGTTTTCGGTAGTGAGCCTGAATCGCTGATGATGATGGCGATCGCCTTCGTCGCGTTGATCGCCAATACCGGTTGCCTGCTGTTGATATCCAAGCACCGCGAAGGCGGCGCGCATATGAAGGCAAGCTGGATATTCTCGGCCAATGATGTGGTGATCAACATGGGCGTCATCGCCGCCGGTGCCTTGGTCGCCTGGACGGGGTCCAGCTACCCTGACCTGATTATCGGTACCATCGTGGGCCTGATCGTCCTCAACGGCGCTCGGCGCATCCTGGCGCTCAAGGGGTGAGGCTGCACGGTACGCAGCTATCGATGCCTGGGACACTTGATCGAAGTGGCTGTACAAGCGCGCTAGGCCTGAACGACAGCATATAGCGCGAAGGCTCGGAGCCAGCAAGGTAGCGTATCTAGGAATCAACCAAGGAAGGAAGATGATGGATAGTATCTGGCTGGTACTCGGCCTGGCGCTGTTGCCCGCCTTAGGCAATTTTAGTGGTGGGCTCGCTGCGGAGGCCTCCCGAACTACCGGGCGCCGTCTCAATTACGCCCTTCACGGCGCTGCCGGCCTCGTCATTGCGGTGGTGGCGGTTGAAATCATGCCGCGCGTGCTAGAGAACCTCTCAGCCTGGGTAATCGCCCTCGCTTTCGCGCTGGGCGGCATTGCTTACGTAGGTATCGAGAAGCTCGTTGAGAGTCTCCAGAAGCGACAAGGCCAGCAGGGAGAAGGCGGTCAGACGAGTGTCTGGATGATCTATATCGCCGTATCCATCGACCTGTTCAGCGATGGCCTCCTGATCGGGGCGGGGTCGGCGGTCTCACCGTCGGTCGCGATAATCCTGGCGGCGGGTCAGGTTCTCGCCGATGTTCCTGAGGGCTTTGCGACGATCGCCACCATGAAAGATAAAGGAATCCCTCGTAGCAAGCGGATACTGCTCTCTGCTTCCTTCGCGATTCCTGTGCTCTCGGCAGCCGTCTTTGCTTACTTCGTACTCAGGAACCAGCCGGAGGCATTTAAGCTAGCGGCACTGACGTTCACGGCAGGCCTTCTCACGGTCGCTGCCATCGAAGATATGGTCTCCGAGGCTCACGAGAGCGGTGACGATACGCACATCTCACCGCTGGCTTTCATAGGCGGCTTCGTCCTGTTCGTTCTGGTATCAGCGGGCTTGGAAGGGGTGGTATCGCAAAGCTAACGTACTGCTCCCCAACACAGCCACTGTCGTGCTGGCCGAATACGAAGCAGCTCCCAGCTTACGGCGCACCTAGTCGAGTCCAGAAACATTCACTTTGCCACCCTGGCCAGCCGGCCGAATGAATTGACGCAGCTTGATTAAGCGGAGCAAGAAAGCATGAGCCACAGGGTTGATCCTGGATTCGGAGGCGAGAGAGCATTGGGTGATAAGTGCGCGCTACCCTCTAGCCTATACACGGGCGTGCGCTATAAGCCGCTTCTGACAGGGGGGATGGCTCTACTTGCTGGAGGCGCCATGCCGCTTGCCTTTGCCCCTGTGGGCTGGGCATGGCTTGCGGTGATCGCTCTGGCAACATTTTTTGTCCTGACCGCGCAGTCTTCAAGGCGTCAGGCGCTGTGGTCGGCCTACCTCTTTGGCCTTGGCTACTTCGGCGTGGGTGTCTCCTGGGTCTTTATCAGCATTAGCCAGTACGGCAATGGCCCCGTGGTGGCGGTGTTAGTCACGGCGGCCTTTGTCTCGCTGCTCGCCCTCTTTCCATGGGGCGTCGCGTACCTCGTGCGCTGCCTGCGCCCTGAGATGGATGCAATGGCACTCTGGCTAGGGCTACCTGCGGCATGGGTGCTGAGTGAATGGATGCGCACCTGGTTCTTGACCGGCTTTCCCTGGCTCTTCATTGGCTACAGCCAGACCGACACCACACTTGCCACTATCGCTCCCGTCTTTGGCGTGCTTGGCGTGAGTTTACTGGTGGCACTTCTCGCTGGCGGGCTTGCCTGGGTTGTCCAGGGGCCAAGCCTGCGCCGTGCTGCGGTAGTCGGTGCCGTGTTAGTCGCTACCCTCGCCGGCTTGCAACTGCTGGATCGTGAATGGACGCAGCCAGCCGCTGACCCGATCGATGTCGTCCTCTTGCAAGGAAACATCGCGCAAGACAAGAAATGGGACCCGAGATACCGGGACATCACACTTGAGCGCTATCAGGCGCTTACCGCGCAGCATCTCGGAGCCGATATCGTGATCTGGCCAGAAGCGGCAATCCCGATGTGGCATGACCAGGCCAAAGCATATCTTGCTGAGCTTGAGGCGTTAGCCGATCAGGCAGGCACATCGTTAATGATTGGCGTCCCGGTACGCGAGGCGGAGGGCCGTACCTACAACGCCGTGGTAAGCCTCTCCGATCCCTCAGGCTTCTACTACAAACGCCACCTGGTGCCCTTCGGTGAATATGTTCCGTTTCGGGATCTTTTGGGGTCGGCCCTCGACGTGCTCGGGGCGCCCATGTCCGACTTCACACCGGGACGGGAAGCGCACGTCCTGAATGCAGCAGGGGTGCCCGTAGGGGCACTCATCTGCTACGAGGCGGTCTTTGGTGCCGAAGTCACTGAGCTTCTGCCCGAAGCGCAGTTACTGGTGAATGTCAGCAACGATGCCTGGTTCGGCAGCTCGCTCGGCCCCCTCCAGCATTTCCAGATGGCACGCATGCGTGCCATCGAAACCGGACGTGACCTTCTTCGAGCCACGAACACCGGTATCACAGCAGCCATCAATCATGAGGGCAAAGTGCTCAAGCGTGCTCCGCAGTTCGAAGTGGCCACCCTCAGCGCCGAAGTGACACCGCGAACTGGCGCGCCCCCTTATGTGCGCTGGCGGGATTGGCCTGTCCTTGGCCTGACCGCACTCGGACTCGGCCTGCTCCTGCTCCGTCGAATTCGTCGGCATCATCGGTTGGGTACATGACGCTTGTTATTTAGCAGCGAGCAAATTCTAGATTGGGTCAGGAGGAAGGGGATATGTCTACTTATGGCAGTCGGCTCGCAGAGAAAGCCCACGAGCCGGGAAAGGCGATGCGCTGGCTGTGGCTCTCGCTCCTGTTACTGTTTGTCGATCAGGCGAGCAAGTACCTTGCCAGCACCATGCTAGCGCATGGTGAAAGCGTGCCTGCCGCACCCTTCTTCAATTGGGTCCACCGCCACAATACGGGGGCGGCCTTCAGCTTTCTCGCGGATGTCGGCGGTTGGCAGCAGCCGCTTTTCATCGGACTGGCCCTGGTTATCTCGATATTACTGGTGTACTGGCTTTGGCGTTCACCACGCGTACTGAGTTATCGGCTCGCCCTCAGTGCGATCCTCGGCGGCGCGTTGGGCAATGTCGCAGATCGCTTGCGGTTAGGCTACGTAGAGGATTTTCTCGATTTTCACTATGCCCAGTGGCACTGGCCATCGTTCAACCTAGCGGACGTATGGATCTTCCTCGGTGTCGCCCTCTTTATTTGGGCGGAAATACGACATCAACCAGGCAGCCGCCGCCGCTGAATCGCCTAGCGTCTTCGCTATCGCATGCTTGACTTCCGGAATAGGCGCGTCCTGGGCCTTGATAAGGCGGCACGCCTTCATGAGCCAGCTGTACGTTCCTGATGCACGACTGCTGCCAAGGGCTCTGCTGCATCCTAACCAATCTGGAAGAGCGCACCCTGCTGGACCTGCTACCCGGTCGTCAGCAAGAGAGGGTGACAAGACGCCTCATGAGCATGGCCAACCGCCACCAGGTCGAGATCGTCAGCATGGACATGTGGAAGCCCTACCGCCGCGCCTTCCAGACGGTGCTGCCACAGGCCCGTATCGTGGTCGATAAGTTCCACGTCGTGCGCATGGCCAACGAGGCCTTAGAGAAGATCCGCAAAGGCCTAAGGAAGGAGTTGAAGCCCAATCAGCGCCGGACCCTCAAAGGTGACCGGAAAATCCTGCTGAAGCGCGCTCACGACGTTTCAGACCGCGAACGGCTCATCATGGAGACCTGGACAGGAGCATTCCCCCCAGCTCTTGGCGGCTTACGAGCGCAAGGAGCGCTTCTACCATATCTGGGACTGTACCAATCGGCGTGGTGCCGAACAGGCTCTCGCCACCTGGATTGACAACATCCCTCAGGGGCAGAAGGAGGTTTGGAAGGATCTCGTCAGCGCCGTCAGTGGCTGGCGTGAAGAGATGCTGACCTACTTTGAGACCGACATCCCGATCACCAACGCTTTCACGTAGTCGATAAACCGCCTAGCCAAGGACAAAAACCGTGATGGCCGGGGCTATTCGTTCGAGGTAATGCGAGCCCGGATGCTCTATACCACCAAGCACAAGAAGAAGGCGCCACAAGTCAAGGAATCCCCGTTTCTGGGCAGAGCCACCATGACCTACAACATGGGACTCCCCGAGCCTGAGAAGAACTTCGGTGTCGATCTATCAACCTTCTGGAAGGACTAAGGGTTGGATGGGGCTGGAAGGCCCATCAACCACTTAATCCGGATACCCGATTTTATGTCTGGGCGGTTATGCGCTCTGGTCGGCAGCAGACCATCCATCAGTGTATCGAAACGACCTTTCTGTCCCGCTTTTCCTTGATAGCCGACATCGCAAGGTTGCCGGCAGCTGCTTGCTGGATGTGCTCGCTCCACCCGGCCATCATCGGGCGTCTGCGCTCAACTCAGTAGTGCCTGTTAAGCGGCTCGTTTATAGTCCTCTGCTTCGACATGGGAGGAAATATGCAAGTTAAGCCAGTAGGTCAGCTCGTTTTTGAGGTAAACCGCGTTCCGCATCAAATTTCTGCCAGCAAACTGTCCCAGGGGGATCAGAAAAAGCAATCAGGCCTGAAAAATAAAGATGGCTCGGAGGAGTGGTCAGTAACCTTCACAGCTGAGTCGGAGTTCGGCCAGTTTGTTTGGGTTGTGTCCTTTACCTTAGGCAATGAGGGGCTCGATGTTGATGATTCTGATATGGTTAAAAAGCCCGAAGGTGTAAAAGTGGTCACGGACGTGTCTTTCAAGTCAGTCTAAGGGTTTTCCTTTTTCCAGCTGTCCAGCATGTCCGCCCATCTCTGCATCATCATGGCTCGATCACTCAAATACTCGGCATGGTTGTAGGTGCGGCGGACAGCGTTTTGCTCGGTATGGGCGAGCTGTCTTTCGATCCAGTCTGCTGAATAGCCCATCTCATTGAGTCTGGTGCTGCCCGTTGTCCTCGTGGCATGCGGGCTGTATTTACCTCCCCAGCCTAGTGTGTTGAGCATCTGGCGGAATGAGGCCGCAACCATTGGGCGGGTGCGTACGTCGCGGTGAGGAAATACGTGGGTGTATTTTCCTGTTATGGAATGCAGGCCTCGCAGTATTTCGACTGCCTGTCGCGGCAGTGGCACTGTGTGATCTTTGCGCTTTTTCATCCGTTCGGCGGGAATGCGCCAAAGCGCCTTCTCCAGGTCAAACTCTGCCCATTGAGCCTCTACAGCTTCATTGGGGCGGCAAAGAGTCAGCCACATGAGCTGGAAAGCGCAGAGGGTCTCATGGCGCCCGCCGTGAGATTCGACATCGCGTAACAGTTGGCCAATTTCTTCGGTGGAGAGAGGGCGTTTGTGCTGAGTCTTGTTAGCTGGCAGGGCTTTTCGAACGGGGTGTACCGGGTCGGTGCTGGCTCGCAGCGTGGAAATTGCCAGCTCGAAAACTCCGGACATGCTCCGCTTGGCTTCCTGGGCAACAGATGGGCCATTGTCTTGAGTAGCTGCTCTGAGCACTTCCAGAATGTGCACGGGGGTGATGGCCTTAATCGGCAGATCGCCTATTTTGGGAAAAACGACGCGTTCAAGCATGTTGAGTCGTCTGGACTTGGTGATCTCCTCCCAGTCCTTCAGTGAAAGCCACTCTTTGGCGACGGCTTCAAACGTAATGGCCTTCTCGTGGTCGCGCTTCACCCGCTCCTGTTGCCGGTGGTGCGCGGGATTGATGCCCTGTATGACTAGGGCGCGGGCTTTCACGCGCTCATCGCGTGCCTCCGCAAGAGTGAAGCGGCGCCCTTTGCGGCGCTCTTCGGCGTGCTCGGGTGATTCCCCTTTGGGCGCGATTACATAGCCCCCAATCGCGAACACGCTTTCCTTCCTGCCGGTTCCGTCGTTCAGCTCGAACCGATAGCGCCATGCCTTAACCCCGTTAGGCTTCACCTCAAGGTAAAGGCCATTGCCATCTGTGAGCTTGTAGGGCTTTTCCTTGGGCTTGGCGGTACGGCACTCGGTATCGGTAAGCGGCATGGCTGCTCAATCCTGTTATACCCGGTTATATGGGTGGGTGAATTTTTCGATACCCGGTAGCGTACCCGGTAAATATGTGGATCGTATAGATTCTTGTCGGACCTTTTCGGAAAAGAAAAACCCCTTGAGGCTTCATTCCTCAAGGGGTTCTGTGTCCGGTAAGGTCCGGTGAAATACAAGTTGCTGTTTAGACGTTGAAGCGGAAGTGCATCACGTCGCCATCTTTGACGATGTAGTCCTTGCCTTCCAGGCGCCACTTACCGGCTTCCTTGGCGCCGCTTTCACCCTTGAACTGGATGAAGTCGTCATAGGCCACGACTTCAGCGCGGATGAAGCCTTTTTCGAAGTCGGTGTGGATAACCCCGGCCGCCTGGGGTGCGGTGGCGCCCACGCGTACGGTCCAGGCGCGAACTTCCTGCACGCCAGCAGTGAAGTAGGTCTGCAGGTTGAGCAGTTCGTAACCGGCGCGGATCACGCGGTTCAGGCCTGGCTCTTCCAGACCCAGGGCCTCGAGGAACATGTCTTTCTCTTCGCCATCGTCGAGCTCGGCGATTTCTGCTTCGATCTTGTTGCACACCGGCACCACGACCGCGCCTTCTTCCTCGGCAATGGCCTTGACCACGTCCAGGTGCGGGTTGTTGTCGAAGCCGTCTTCGGCGACGTTGGCGATGTACATCACCGGCTTGCTGGTCAGCAGGTGGAAGCCGCGGATGACCGCCTTGTCTTCGGCGCCCATGTTCTTCATCAGGCTGCGTGCCGGCTTGCCTTCGGTGAAGTGCGGGATCAGCTGCTCGAGGATGGCCTTCTGTGCCAGCGCCTCTTTGTCACCGCCCTTGGCATTGCGCGCAACCTTCTGCAGTTGCTTCTCGCAGCTGTCCAGGTCAGCGAAGATCAGTTCGAGGTCGATGATCTCGATGTCACGCTTGGGGTCCACACTGTTGGAAACGTGGATCACGTTCTCGTCTTCGAAGCAGCGGACCACATGGGCAATGGCGTCGGTCTCGCGGATGTTGGCGAGGAACTTGTTGCCCAGGCCTTCGCCTTTCGATGCACCGGCCACCAGGCCGGCAATGTCGACGAACTCCATGGTGGTCGGCAGGATGCGGTTCGGCTTGACGATTTCAGCCAGCGCAGCCAGGCGCGCGTCGGGCATCGGCACGATGCCGCTGTTCGGCTCGATAGTGCAGAAAGGGAAGTTCTCCGCCGCGATGCCAGATTTGGTCAAGGCGTTGAACAGGGTGGACTTGCCGACGTTGGGCAGGCCGACGATGCCGCAATTGAAACCCATGGGTATTCCCCTCTCTAAAGGAAATCAGGCCTTCTGGCTGTGCAGTTCGCGCATCGCCTTGGCGAAATCGCCGGCAAGCACGTCCGGCAGCACGCCGAGGGCAAAATCGATGCTGGCGTCGAGCTTCTCCTGCTCGGCGCGCGGCGCGCGGCCCAGGACGAAGTTGGAGACCAGTTTGGCGTCGCCCGGGTGGCCGATGCCAAGCCGCAGGCGGTGGAAGTCGTTCTGGTTGCCGAGCTGCGCGATGATGTCGCGCAGGCCGTTGTGCCCCCCATGACCGCCGCCGCGCTTGAGCTTGGCAACGCCCGGGGGCAGGTCGAGTTCGTCGTGCGCCACCAGGATCGCTTCCGGCTTGATGCGGAAGAAATTGGCCAAGGCCGCCACGGCCTGACCGCTACGGTTCATGTAGGTGGTGGGGATCAACAAACGAACGTCGTTGCCCTGATGGCTGAACTTAGCCGTCAGGCCGAAATATTTTTTGTCAGCGGTCAGCGAAACACGCTGGGCGCTGGCAATGCGTTCAACGAAAAGAGCCCCTGCGTTATGCCGGGTCTGTTCGTATTCGGGGCCGGGGTTACCCAGGCCGACGATCAACTGGATGGCGGTCACGTCAGGGGCTCTTCCTTGGAGTTGGTGGGCTACAGTGCGCGCGGCACTGTAACCCGATCAACGCCGGCGTGCGAGTGGATTACTCGGCAGCGCCTTCTTCAGCAGCTTCGGCGGAAACGCGCGGAGCGTGAACGTTGGCAACAGCTTTGTCATCACCGTGGGCCAGAGCGACGAACTCTACGCCTTTCGGAGCTTTCAGGTCCGACAGGTGGATGATGGTGCCGATTTCAGCGTTGGCCAGGTCGACTTCGATGAACTCTGGCAGGTCTTTGGCTTCGCAGGAAACTTCGATCTGCGATTCAACGTGCGAAACTTCGCCGCCTTTCTTGACCGGTGCTTCTTCGTTGATGAAGTGCACTGGAACAACAGCGGTCAGCTTCTGGCCAGCTACGACGCGAACGAAGTCGGCGTGCATGATAAAGCCTTTGGCTGGGTGACGCTGCATGGCCTTGACCACGACGTTCTGCTTGGCGCCGTCGACGTTCAGTTCGATAACGTGGCTGAAGGCAGCTTCGTTTTCGAACAGTTTGGCGATTTCCTTGGCCACGATGGTCAGGGACTGGGCTTCTTTATCGCCACCGTAAACTACGGCAGGGATGCTGGCGGAGTGACGCAGGCGGCGGCTCGCACCTTTCCCCAGGTCAGTACGCGCTTGGGCGTTCAGGATGAAATCGGTCATTTTACTTCTCCAAAATAGCCTCCCGAATGGCGTTTGCGACCAGCGCCAGACGGGGATGGCAAAAAAGCCCCGCCCCAACACAGGTTGGGGCGGGGCGCTTCATATCAACACGGGTTCCGCTTAGCGGAACATCGCGCTGATCGATTCTTCGTTGCTGATACGGCGTACCGCTTCAGCGACAACCGGTGCGATATCCAGCTGGCGGATACGGTCACAGGCTTGAGCAGCGGCGGACAGCGGTACGGTGTTGGTCACCACCAGCTCGTCCAGTACCGACTTCTCGATGTTCTCGATCGCGCGGCCCGACAGGACAGGGTGCGTGCAATAGGCATAAACCTTGGCAGCGCCGTGTTCTTTCAGAGCTTTGGCCGCGTGGCACAGGGTGCCGGCGGTGTCGACCATGTCGTCTACCAGGATGCAGGTGCGCCCTTCGACGTCGCCGATGATGTGCATGACCTCGGAGTGGTTAGCCTTTTCACGGCGTTTGTCGATGATACCCAGGTCGACACCCAGGGACTTGGCGACGGCGCGTGCGCGCACAACACCACCGATGTCCGGGGATACGATCATGAGGTTCTCGAAACGCTGGTCTTCGATGTCGTCTACCAGTACGGGCGAGCCGTAGATGTTGTCGACGGGAATATCGAAGAAGCCTTGGATCTGGTCAGCGTGCAGGTCGACAGTGAGTACACGGTCGATACCGACGACAGTGAGCATGTCAGCGACGACTTTGGCGCTGATGGCTACACGTGCCGAACGCGGACGGCGGTCCTGGCGGGCATATCCGAAGTAAGGAATCACGGCGGTGATTCGGGATGCTGAGGAGCGGCGGAAGGCGTCGGCCATCACTACCAGTTCCATCAGGTTATCGTTGGTCGGGGCACAGGTCGGCTGAATAATGAAAACGTCTTTACCGCGAACATTTTCATTGATCTCAGTGCTGATCTCGCCGTCGGAGAATTTACCGACAGAGACGTCACCGAGAGGGATATGCAGCTGACGTACTACACGCCGAGCCAGATCGGGGTTAGCGTTCCCCGTAAAGACCATCATCTTGGACACGCGCAGTACCTGGAGGCTGAGGGTATACCTGGATGAGTATAAGGAAAATGGCAGGGGCGGCTGGATTCGAACCAACGCATGGCAGGATCAAAACCTGCTGCCTTACCGCTTGGCGACGCCCCTGTATCTGTTGCTTGCGAACGCTTATGCGCCCGACTTCTTGACCAGACTTTGCAGCTTGCGATGCAACACCGAAACATTGCTTCCTTTCGCCACAAACCCTGTTTGGGTCGCTGAAAGAAGGGCCAGAACTTTATCAGCTTCGGCTTTGCTTGGGAAGGCCCCAAACACACAGCTTCCAGTGCCGGTTAATCGAGCTTCGGTGAATTTTCCCAGTGAATTCAATGCGTTTCGAACTTCTGGGTAATTCTGCTCTACCACCGGTTGGCAGTCATTTCGACTGTTTCCCTTGGGAACGGGGCGCATCTTAAGGGGCAGTGAATCACGTGTCAACTGCGGATGTGAAAAAATTTCTGCTGTGCTGACAGACACTTGCGGCACCAGCACGACATACCAGGGTTCTTCCGGGTCGACCGGGGTCAGCTGTTCGCCCACGCCCTGGGCGAAGGCTGCATGGCCGCGCACGAATACCGGTACATCCGCCCCCAGGCTCAGGCCAAGGGCGGCCAGGCGGTCTTCGTCCCAATCCAGCTGCCACAGGTGGGCGAGGGCCAGCAGGGTGGTGGCAGCATCCGAACTGCCGCCGCCGATACCGCCACCCATGGGCAGGACCTTGGTCAGCCAGATGTCCGCACCCAATGGGGTACCTGATTGCGCTTGTAGCTTGCGCGCAGCACGCACGATCAGGTTGCTGTCGTGCGGCACCGCCTCGATAGGGGTATGCAACTGAATCACGCCGTCATCGCGTAGGGCGAAGCGCAGTTCGTCGCCGTGGTCGAGAAACTGAAACACCGTTTCCAGCTCATGGTAGCCGTCGGCGCGGCGGCCAACGATGTGCAGCCACAGGTTGAGCTTGGCCGGTGCCGGCAGGGTCAGGGTGTGCATGGGCTCACTGCCCCAGCTGGCGCGGCTGCCAGTCCTTGATCACCAGGGTCACGTCCAGGTCCTGGCCGTGCAGCTTCAGGCGCTCGGGCAGCCAGTAGCCGTTCTGCTCGGTGTAGCTCAGGTACTGCACCTGCCAGCCATCCTGGTCGAGGGTGGCCAGGCGGCTGTCGCCGTCAAGGCTCAGTGTGCTCTTGCTGTCAGGGGCGGGCAGGCCGCGTACCCACCACACCAGGTGCGAGACCGGCAATCGCCAGCCCAGTTGCTCTTCCAGCAGGGCTTCGGGGCTGGGGGCTTCGTAGCGGCCCTGGTTGGCCACTTCCAGCACCACGCCGCCGGGGCGACCGGTGAGGCGGGCGGCACCTCGGCCCAGCGGGCCGGCCAGGCGAATGTCGTAGTAATCCTGGCGTTGCAGCCAGAACAGCGTGCCGCTGCCGGAGTCGCGTGGTGCGCGGATGCCGACCTTGCCGTTGATCTGCCAGCCGTCGAGGCTGCTCAGTTGCTCTTTATGGGCGCGCCACTGCTGTGGGTCGCCATGGCCCTGCAGGGCCTCGCGGCTTCCAAAGCCGGCGCAGCCGGCGAGCAGGGCGATCAGGGTGAAGGTAATGCAATGGCGCAGAAACATGGCGTTAAAGGGTCTCGGATCCGGTCAGGCGCAGAAGGGTCTTGCGCAGGAGGGGGCTGTCGGGCTGGGCATCGAAGCCCTTGGCCCAGACCTGGCGGGCTTCGCGGCGTTTGCCGTTGGCCCACAGCACTTCGCCCAGGTGGGCGGCCACTTCGTGGTCGGGGAAGTTGGCAAACGCCTGGCGCAGGTAGGTTTCAGCCACGTCGAGGTTGCCCAGGCGGTAATTCACCCAGCCCAGGCTGTCGAGCACTGCCGGGTCGTCGGGGGTCAGCTGGTGGGCCTTTTCGATCAGCGTCCGGGCCTCGGCGTAGCGGGTTGTGCGGTCGGCCAGGGTGTAGCCCAGGGCATTCAGGGCCATGGCGTTTTCCGGCTCGCGGGCGATGATCGCGCGCAGGTCTTGTTCCATCTGCGCCAGGTCGTCGCGTTTTTCGGCCAGCATGGCGCGGGTGTAAAGCAGGTTGAGGTCGTCCGGGTAGCGCTGTATGGCCTGTTGCAGCACCTGGTTGGCCTGGGCGTCCTTGTTGTTGTTGCTGTAGCTTTCCGATTCGATCAGGTACAGCTGGAGGGCGTAGTCCGGCTGCGCTTCGCGGGCCTCGGCAAGCAGGCGCGAGGCCTCGCTGCCACGGCCGTTGGCGATCAGAATGTCGGCCTGGCGCAGTTGCGCCGGCAGGTAGTCGGGGCCCGGGCCGACCAGGGCGTATTCACGCAGGGCGCCTGCGGGGTCGTGGCGCTCTTCGCGGATACGGCCCAGGTTGAGGCGCGCGGCGTCGACGTTGCTGTCGCGTTCGACCAGTTCCTGCAGGTAGCCCTCGGCCTCGTCCCAGTCTTTGTTCTCCAGGCATACCAGGGCCAGGGAGTAGCGCAGTTCGTCGTCGTCGGGGTATTGCTGGACCAGGCTGAGGAATTCGCCCTTGGCATCGGCGATACGGTCCTGCTCGACCAGGGTGCGGGCGTAGGTCAGGCGCAGGCGTTTGTCGTCCGGGTTGTCGCGAATGGCCCCGCGCAGCAGGGGCAGGGCCTCGGGGCCGCGGTCCAGTGCCTGAAGCAGGCGGGCGCGCAGCAGGATCGGGGCAATTTCGCCATTTTGCGGGGGGTGTGACTCGAGCAGTTCCAACGCCTCTTCGGGCTTGTTGTCCTGGTTTAGCAGCAGGGCCTTGCCGAACACCAGTTGGCTGTTGTCCGGGTACTTGACCAGCAGGCGGTCGAAGCTTTGCAGCAGGCCGTCGCGGGTGCTCTGGTCAGTCTCGGCTGCCGACAGGGCGAGGAAATCGAAGTGGGTGTCGCCTTGGCCCTGCAGCACCTTTTCCATGTACGTCATGGAATCGTCGTAGCGGCCGGCGCGGGCTAGTTGGATGGCGGCGGCGCGCAGGGCGTCGAGGTTCTGCGGGTCGTTGCGCGCCCAGACCAGTGCGTTGTCCAGGGCCGGCTCGTCGGCGCCGAGGTACTCGGCGATGCGATAGGCGCGTTCGGAAACCCCTGGGTCCTGGGTTTTCTCGGCCTGGTCGGTGTAGTTGGCCAGGGCGATGTCGAAGCGGTTGCGCTGGCCGGCCAGTTCCGCCACCAGCAGGCTGTAGAGCGTGTCTTGTTTGAACGATCCATACACCACGGGCTTCTCGGCCTCAGCCTTGGCGGCATCGGCAACGGGAGGCTCGGCCTTTTGCGGGGCCAGGCTCTGGCAGCCCTGGAGCAGGGCGAAGGCAAGCAGCAATGCGTATGGTTTGTTCATAGAAGGCTTAATAGGAGGACTCACCGGCGGTCGCAGCATGATGACACAAGCGCGGGGGCAAACCCACCTGTGTGGTGTCTGGTTAACTGCGACCTTTGTGGTGGGAGAGGGTTCCGTGATGTGGTGGCTGTGCCGGGTGTTTGGCTTGGGTTTTTTGGCGGTTTATGAGATCGAGCGCAGATGGTGTAAAGGCGGACACCCGCGAAGCGCACCACTGCGTGGCGTTTACCCCAGAGCAGATGGTAGACGCCCTGCTGTAGCTGTCCGGCTGACGTTATTCTCTCGCTACCAACTGCGGCTTGGGTCCAGGGTATGCAGCCAAATGCGGAATAGAATAAGTGCTCCGATAAGTGTTGGGTGCATAGCCCCTAAGACGATCAGGGTGCGCTTCATGCCTATAGGGAAGCTCGTGACCTCATCAAGGTCAACTAAGCCTTTCCGTGCATATATCTTTGGTACTGTTAGCAGTATTGATATTGAGAGTGTGCGCATTACCTTGCCAATAAGGCCTGCTTGTGAAAAGGTTTTCTTATTTCCGCTTACGAATGCGCTATTCGGTAGTAGTGATTCGATCCTGCCAAGATGATAGGTTGATATGTAGAGGGATGCGCAAAGCGTGATGATCATGGCGGCCAAAATTATAAATGCAACAATGCCCACAGCAGTGCTCATTGGGTGCCTACCTTTTCATACAGTACTTCGCCGAGCGCTTCCCCTACAGCACCGCCAAGCATGTTTCCTCCCGTGGCTCCCGCAGCCCCACCAATAACAGCGCAGAGGAGTGCGCCTGTACCGGCTGTTGGCACGCCAAGAGCGAGACAAGTACTAGTGGCAATATTTCCACCGTAGCTTGCTGCTATCCCTCCCCCGGCGACACTGCCTGTCAAGGAAGATCCATGGACGTATTTAGCTCTTCTACACTCATTATCGCGGCCAGCGGTACAGGTTTTTGTAGGAAATTTCCCCTCGTTAAGTTGCCACGTCAGGTTTCGATTCGGGGCAAGTCGTATCGGCATGAAGTCATAGATAATGCGACAGCATCAAGGCAATGAACAAGGTGATGTGAATAATCCATAGGATTAACAAAATGCGCTTTTCGCGGAGGGGGGAGTTTTTTACTTCCTCAATTTCAGCGTAACCCCTGTAAATGAAGATTTTGGGTATAGCCAACAGTGTTGCAATCTGGCCGGTTCTTATTGTTTTGCCCAAGAGTCCGGCGTGCTGGTAATTTTTGATGTTGTCAGATACGAGGCGAGAGGTGGGGAGGAAAGATTCAAAATGCTCGGTGTATTTGTGTGAAATAATAATTTGCGCGCTAGCGGCAATTAACATTGCTGTAATCAGGATCAGCGCGATCAGTCCTGGCTCTATGTTAGTCATTTTGAGAACTCGTGATACAAAAAGTCACCTAATACCTCGCCTTTTTTTCTGCGAAATCACCGGCTAACTTCGCCCCGGCAGTGCCACCGATGACCGCGCAGGTGAGTGCCCTAGTCCGGCAGTCCCTACTCCTAGTGCCGGATACTGCGGGTGCAACAATATTCCCTCCTAGATAACCGCCTACAGCGCTACCAGCCAGGCCTCCAGCTAAGGATGCTCCGATCAACTTGTCGTGCAGCCGCGGCAAGTTGCAATTTTCCAGGCACCTACAGCGTTATTGGACGAAAAGTGACCGA
>NZ_AEWE02000040.1:0-6235 GCF_000190455.2 Pseudomonas sp. TJI-51 | reverse complement strand
TTGCCGGCGATAGGGCCAGCCCGGGCAACACGACAATCAGCAGTCAGTCAGCTCCAGGAAGATCGCCGCCAGGCGCTCCAGCCCCACCTGGTCCGCCTCGCTGAATCGCGCCAGCTTCGGGCTGTCCAGGTCCAGCACACCAATCAGCCTGCCCTCCTTCACCAGCGGTATCACCAGCTCGCTGTTCGACGCACTGTCGCAGGCAATGTGCCCCGGGAACGCATGCACGTCCTCGACCCGCTGGGTCTTGCCGGTGGCAGCCGCCGCGCCGCACACGCCTTTGCCGAACGGAATGCGCACGCACGCCACCTGGCCCTGGAACGGGCCCAGCACCAGTTGCCCGTTACGGTTGAGGTAGAAGCCCGCCCAGTTCAGGTCGCCTACCTGGTGGTAGAGAAATGCCGAAAACTGCGCGGCATTGGCGATGAAATCACGTTCGTCGGCAAACAGCGCCTGCACTTGCGCCGCCAGCAGGTGGTAGCCGTCGAGGCCGACGCCACTGGCATTGAGGTCGATCATTTACTTTTGCTCCAGCAATTGCAGCCCGACCCAGTAGCGAGCGAACTGATAGGCACAACGGCCATTACGGTTACCGCGGCCGGTAGCCCAGCGCACGGCGAGAATTTCCAGCGCTTCGTCACGCTGCCAGGCCAGCCCGGCCGGGGCCGCCAGCTGGCCGATCCAGTGCTCGACCACGTCAAGGAAGTGCGCCTGGGTGAACGGGTAGAACGACAGCCACAGGCCAAAGCGGTCGGACAGCGCGATCTTGTCCTCCACCGCTTCACTGGGGTGCAGCTCGCCGTCGACCCTTTTCCAGTTTTCGTTGTCGCTCTCCTTTTCCGGCACCAGGTGGCGGCGGTTGGAAGTGGCGTACAGCAGGACATTGTCCGGTGCCTGCTCCAGCGAGCCATCGAGCACGCTCTTGAGCACACGGTAGTCGCCCTCACCGGCCTCGAACGACAAGTCGTCGCAGAACAGGATGAAACGCTGCGGCAGCTTCTGCAGTTGCTCGACCACGCGCGGCAGGTCGGCCAGGTGGTCGCGTTCGATTTCGATCAGGCGCAAACCGGCGCTGGCGTGCTCGGCCAGCAGCGCACGCACCAGCGACGACTTGCCGGTGCCGCGCGAACCCCACAGCAAGGCGTGGTTGGCGGGCATGCCCTTGATGAACTGGTGGGTGTTGCGGCCCAGCTGGTCACGCTGTTTGTCGACGCCAATCAGGTCGGTCAGGCGGATGTCCAGGCTGACTTCCAGCGGCAGCAGGTAGCCGCTGCGGCCATCGCGCTGCCAGCGGGCAGCCAGGGTGGTGGCCCAGTCGATGTGCGGGCGCGGGGCCGGCAGCAGGGGTTCGAGGCGCGCCAGTACCGATTCGGCGCGGTCCAGGAAAGCGATCAAGCGAGCGTCCATGACGACTCCTAGCAATTTCAGTTTTTTGGGGCCGCTGCGCGCCCCTTCGCGGGCTTGCCCGCTCCTACAGGGATTGTGTTAGGCCTGGGGGCCCGCGAAGGGGCGCAAAGCGGCCCCCGCTTGGCGATCAACTGAAATGAACAGACAGACCCACCAGCAGCCGGGGATGATCGGCTATGCTTGCGCAGCGCAAGGAATGGGAAACCAGCTCGGAACTCATGGATATCAAGTTCACCAATCGCCTGTCATACAAGCAAGCCCGGTTGACAGTCCTGGTCGGCTTCATCCTGGGAACATTGCTCAGTCTCATCCAGATCGGCATCGATTATGCCAGCGTAGACGCATCCATCAACCGTGAAGTGCGGGCCTTGCTGCAAATCAGCCACAACCCGGCCTCGCGTATCGCCTACAACATCGACTCGGAACTGGCCCTGGAACTGACCCGCGGCCTGCTGCAGTCGCCGGCGGTGATCCGCGCACGGCTGATCGACAACAACCAGACGGTCCTGGCCGATGTCGAGCGCCCACGCCTGCAAGACCGTCTGCGGCCGCTGAGCGACTTCCTGTTCGGCGAACAGCGCCAGTTGAGCGAAAGCCTGTACCTTACCCATATGCCCGAGGAATACCTTGGCACCCTGTACCTGGACGTCGACACCTTCGCCTTCGGCAGCCGCTTTCTCGACCGTGCCGGCATCACCCTGCTCAACGGTTTTGCCCGCAGCCTGGTGCTGACAGGCCTGCTGCTGGCACTGTTCTACCTGATGCTGACCAAGCCACTGGTCACCGTTATCAGTGCGCTCAGCGGCAGCGACCCGCGCAAACCCCGGCAAACCCGCCTGGAATGCCCGCACGGCCACGAACTTGATGAAATCGGCGTGCTGGTGAAAGTGGCCAACCAGCAGTTCGTCAGCATGGCCACCGAAATCGAGCAGCGGCGCACCGCGGAAAACCGCCTGACCCAGTACCTCAACGAGCTGGAAGACATCGTCTCGGCACGCACCAACGAGCTGAAGGCCAGCAACAGCAGCCTGAGCCTGACCAACCAGGAGCTGGAACAGGCCCGCCGGCGGGCGCTGGACATGGCCCAGGCCCGCGCCGCCTTCCTTGCCAACATGAGCCACGAAATCCGCACCCCGCTCAACGGCATGCTCGGCATGATCGCCCTGGCGCTGGATAACCCGTTGCCCAGCGAGCAACGCCAGCAGCTGGCGATTGCCCACGACTCGGGCAAGGTACTGGTCGAACTGCTGAACGATATTCTCGACCTGTCCAAGTTCGACGCCGGCCAGCTGGAACTGGAGCGCATTGCCTTCGACATGGGCTCGATGGTCGAAGACACCGCCAACCTGCTGTCGCAGAACACCGCACAGAGCGTGGAGCTGACCTGCCTGATCGCCGGCGACTTCCCCAGCAGCGTGTTGGGCGACCCCACGCGGGTGCGGCAGATCGTCAGCAACCTGCTGTCCAATGCCTTGAAGTTCACCCGCTTCGGCCGCGTCGATATGCGCCTTGAGCGCATTGCCGGCGGCGTGCGCCTGCAAGTGCGTGACACGGGCATCGGCATCCCTGAAGAGGCCCAGGTGCGCATCTTCCAGCCCTTCACCCAGGCCGGCGCCGGCATCACCCGCCAGTACGGCGGCACCGGCCTTGGCCTGGCCCTGACCCGCAACCTGTGCAAAGCCATGCAGGGGCACCTGCAGATAAGCTCCGAAGCGGGCTTTGGCAGTTGCTTCACCGCCGAGCTGCCGCTGGCTGCGCACACTGAAGCCATCCCGCCACAGCCCCTGCAAGGCCGCGTGGCCGCCCTCAGTGCGGCGGGCAGCGGGCTGCACGAGCTCCTGCAGCGCGTGTTGCCCGCCTGGGGCTTGAGCTACCAGCGGCACGACAGCCGCATGGCCCTGCAGGCCACCGCGTTCGACCTGTTGATAACCGATGACGTGGACCATCTATTCGAACTGCGCCCGGCCCTGCAAGCGCCGATCCTGCTGGTTACCGCCTACGGCAACTTCCTTTCCCAAGAGCAGTCGCTGGCTTTGGCACCGCTGCACCAGCTGGCCCGCCCGCTGGCGCGCAACGCCTTGTACCAGACCCTGCGCCGAACCTTGCAAGGCCATGAGCCGGAACACCCGCTGGCCACGCCGCCCGTGACCCAGGGCGAAGGCCGCGCGCGCATCTTGTTGGTAGAAGACAACCCGGTGAACCAGCTGGTGGCCAAGGGGATGCTGGCCAAGCTCGGTTGCCAGGTCGAACTGGCAACCCAGGGCGCCGAGGCCCTGGCGGCGCTGGAACGGCAACCCTTCGACCTGGTGCTGATGGACTGCAACATGCCGGTGATGGACGGCTACGAGGCCAGCCGGCGCATTCGCCAGAGCGGCCGCTGGCCGCACCTGCCCATCGTCGCCCTCACCGCCAACGCCATGCCCGAAGAGCGCGAGCGCTGCCGGGCCGCGGGCATGAACGACTACCTGGCCAAACCGTTCCGCCGCGAAGAGCTGCTGGCGCTGGTCGACCACTGGGTGCCGCTCAGCGGCTGAGCAGGCGCTCGATGTCCGCTTCCAGTGCCTGCGGCTTGGTGAAAGGCGCATAACGCGTGACCTGGCCACTGGCCGGGTCGAGCAGGAACTTGGTGAAGTTCCACTTGACCTTCTGCGAGCCAAGCAAGCCTGGGGCACGCTGCTTCAGTTCGACATACAACGGGTGGGTGCCGGGGCCGTTGACGTCCACCTTGCGGAACAGCGGGAAGCTCACGCCGAAATTGCGTTCGCAGAACTGCGCAATTTCCCGCGCCTCGCCCGGCTCCTGCTGGCCGAACTGGTTGCACGGAAAGCCCAGCACTACCAGGCCACGCCCGCGGTAGGCCTGCCACAGTTGCTCCAGCCCCTTGTACTGGGGGGTAAAGCCGCACTGGCTGGCGGTATTGACCACCAGCAACGCCTTGCCGGGGTAGTCGCCGAGGGTCTTGTGCTCGCCGCCCAGGGTCACGCAGGGAATGTCCAGTATCGATCCAGCCATGGTCGGGCTCCGGTCAGTCGCGCGGGCGCAAGTCGATGCACACCGAGTTGATGCAGTAGCGCAGGCCAGTCGGTGGCGGGCCGTCGGGGAACACGTGGCCCAGGTGCGCATCGCAGCGGGCACAGGTGACTTCGGTACGGATCATGCCATGGGAGGTGTCGCGGATCTCGATCATCGCGCTGTCTTCGATCGGCGCGTAGAAGCTCGGCCAGCCACAGCCGGAATCGAACTTGGTCTGGGCGTCGAACAACGGCAGGCTGCAGCAGATGCAATGGTAAATGCCGTCGCGGCGCTCGCTGTTGTACTTGCCGCTGAACGGCCGTTCGGTGCCCTTCAGGCGGCAAACCTGGTACTGCTCGGGGTCGAGCATCGACCGCCATTCTTCCAGGGTTTTCTCGATCTTTTTCATGCAGGAACCTCGGCAGGCTGAAATTCACCCCACGCCGTCTTTTCCAGGGCGCGGGCGGCACGTATATTAGGTGGCTTCGTGTGCCAGGCGTTCAGTCTGTCACCCGCTTCCTGCCCTTTCAAACCTTTCGGCGGGGCGTAGCGCGTATTCTCAATCGGGATCCCATCATGCAGTTCAGCAAATCGAACAAGCTCGCCAATGTCTGCTATGACATTCGCGGCCCAGTGCTCAAGCACGCCAAGCGCCTGGAAGAGGAAGGCCACCGCATCCTCAAGCTGAACATCGGCAACCCAGCGCCCTTCGGCTTCGAGGCGCCCGACGAAATTCTCCAGGATGTGATCCGCAACCTGCCCACCGCGCAGGGCTACAGCGACTCCAAGGGCCTGTTCAGTGCACGCAAGGCGGTGATGCAGTACTGCCAGCAGAAAGAGATCGAAGGCGTCACCATCGAGGACATCTACCTCGGCAACGGTGTCTCCGAGCTGATCGTGATGTCGATGCAGGCGTTGCTCAACAACGGTGACGAGGTGCTGATCCCGGCGCCCGATTACCCACTGTGGACCGCTGCCGTGAGCCTGGCCGGCGGCAAGCCGGTGCACTACCTGTGCGACGAGCAGGCCGACTGGTTCCCCGACCTGGAGGACATCAAGGCCAAGATCACCCCGAACACCAAGGCCCTGGTGATCATCAACCCGAACAACCCGACGGGCGCGGTGTATTCCAGGGAGTTGCTGCTGGGCATGCTGGCGCTGGCCCGCCAGCACAACCTGGTGGTGTTCTCCGACGAGATCTACGACAAGATCCTGTACGACGAAGCCGTGCACATCAGCACCGCTTCGCTGGCGCCAGACCTGCTGTGCCTGACCTTCAACGGCCTGTCCAAGTCGTACCGGGTGGCGGGCTTCCGCTCTGGCTGGCTGATCATTTCCGGGCCCAAGCACCATGCGCAAAGCTACATCGAAGGCATCGACATGCTGGCCAACATGCGCCTGTGTGCCAACGTGCCGGCGCAGCATGCCATCCAGACCGCGCTGGGCGGTTACCAGAGCATCAATGACCTGGTGCTGCCACCTGGGCGCCTGCTGGAGCAGCGCAACCGCACCTATGAACTGCTGAATGACATCCCTGGGGTAAGCTGCGTGAAGCCGATGGGTGCGCTGTATGCGTTCCCGCGGATCGACCCGAAGGTGTGCCCGATCCTCAATGACGAGAAGTTCGCCCTTGACCTGCTGCTGTCGGAGAAGCTGCTGATCGTTCAGGGTACCGCGTTCAACTGGCCGTGGCCGGACCACTTCCGCGTGGTGACCTTGCCGCGGGTCGATGACCTGGAAGCGGCGATTGGGCGGATCGGCAATTTCCTGCGCACTTACTCGCAGTAAGTAACGGCCTCATCGCCGGCAAGCCAGC
>NZ_AEWE02000004.1:0-20029 GCF_000190455.2 Pseudomonas sp. TJI-51 | reverse complement strand
GAGGGCGTCAACCTTTAATTTCATTTATTTGAAATATTCCAGGCGAAGGCTGTTTTGAGGCCGCGAAGCGCCGCGCGGGCGGCGCTCGATCTCACAGGCACTGAATGTGTTGTGGCGGACACCTCCCAACCCAACCACTATCTGTAGACGGCCCATTGCCCAACCTAAACCCAACCACAACAACCCCCCCTACCGCCTGACCAGCCCAGCCAACCTCCGCGAAACCGCCGGAATCCTCAGCCCCATCAACACAACCCCAACAAACGCATAAACCGCCCACTCCCGCAGATCCGAACGCACGATCCACAAGAAATGCAGCAACCCCAACCCCAACACCGCATACACCACCCGGTGCAGCTTCTTCCACCGCGCGCCAAGCCGCCGCTGGCTATACCGGTTCGAGGTAACCGCCAACGCCAACAACCCAAGAAACCCCAGCGCCCCGACAATAATGTAAGGCCGCTTGCGCAGCTCCACCGCCAACTGCCCCCAATCCAGCCCGAGAATAAAGAACAGGTAACAGAGAATGTGCAGCACGATATACGCAAACACCCATAACCCCAGCTGCCGCCGCACCACGATCCAACCCGACCACCCCGTCAGCTTCTGCAGCGGCGTCATGCTCAAGGTCACCAGCAGGAAGATCAGCGCGCCAAGCCCCAACCGGTCCATCATGATCTTGCCCGGGTCAGGCCCCAGCAACCCCGTTGCCGCTTCGTACAACCACCAGGCAGGAAACAGGCAGCCCACAATAAAGATCGCCAGACGAAACCAGGGATAGCGCATCAGTAGTTCTTCCGCAGGTCGAGCCCGGCATAGAGCGAGGCCACTTCATCGGCATAGCCATTGAACATTTGCGTCTCCCGCACATTGGGACTGAAAAGCCCGCTAGGCAGCCGCCGCTCCCGCGCCTGGCTCCAGCGCGGGTGATCGACAGTGGGGTTCACATTGGCGTAGAACCCATATTCATCGGGTGCCAGGCCCTGCCAGGTAGTTCCGGGCTGCTCGGCCACCAGGCTGATGCGCACGATCGACTTGATGCTCTTGAAACCATACTTCCACGGCACCACCAGCCGCAGCGGTGCACCATTCTGGTTGGGCAACTCGCGGCCATACATGCCTACCGCAAGAACCGCCAAGGGGTGCATCGCTTCGTCCAGCCGCAGCCCTTCTCTATAAGGCCAGTCGATCAGCGCAAAACCCGAGCGTTGGCCAGGCATATGCTCCGGGTCTTTCAGGGTTTCGAAGCGCACGTACCGGGCCTTTGAAGTAGGCTCGACCTGCTTCAGTACCTGAGCCAATGGGAACCCCAGCCATGGGATGACCATCGACCAGGCCTCTACACAACGCAGCCGGTAGATGCGCTCTTCAAGCTGGTAGGGTTTGACGAAGTCTTCCAGGGCATAGCGCCCAGGCTTGCCGACTTCACCATCCACTACAACCGACCAGGGCTCGGTTTTCAGGCTGTCGCCATTGGCCGCCGGGTCGCCCTTGTCGGGGCCGAACTCATAGAAGTTGTTGTAGTGGGTAGCGTCCTTGAACGGCGTGATCGCCTCCCCTTTGGCCGTGACTGCCTGCCACTGCGTGGCGCCGAGCTTTTCCGTGAACCAGCCAGACGCCCTGCCCGGCTCGACATCGGCATAACGGCTGGCCTCGGCCGCACGACCAACACTGGGCAATGCGCCCAGGGCCAGGCCGGCCAACGAGCCACCCAACAAGGTACGACGGGACAGGTAAATGCCTTCGGGGGTGATCTCCGATGCCTTGCACTCGGACGACCTGGGAAGCTTGATGAGCATGAGCGGCTCCATAGCACTAGGTAACGGACGTACCAGTAAGACTATGGAGCCGGCGGGTTATTCCAGCGTTAAGCGTTTTTTACGCTTTACGGCGGCGCGACTTGAGCAGGAACTGGATAGGCCCCGAAGCCGCGTAGGCGAGGAAGATCAGCAGCAGGATACGCGGCGGGTCGCTGAACACCACGGCAAACACCAGCACCACGGCAAGGATGGCCACAAATGGCACACGGCCCTTGAGGTCCAGCTCCTTGAAGCTGTTGTACTTGATGTTACTGACCATCAGCATGCCTGCAGCCGCCACCAACAGCGCCACCAGGAACGACAGCTTGGAGCCCTGAATACCGTAGTCGCTGAACGCCCACACGGTGCCGGCCACAACACCCGCGGCAGCCGGGCTGGCCAGGCCGATGAAGTAGCGCTTGTCGGCGGTGCCGACCTGGGTGTTGAAGCGTGCCAGGCGCAGCGCGGCGCCGGCAACATAGATGAAGGCGACCATCCAGCCAACCTTGCCCATGTCACCCAACGCCCAGCCGAAGGCCAGCAAGGCCGGGGCCACACCGAAGGCGACCATGTCCGACAGCGAGTCATACTCGGCGCCGAACGCGCTTTGGGTATTGGTCATGCGCGCGACACGGCCGTCGAGGCCATCGAGCACCATGGCCACGAAGATGGCAATGGCGGCAAAGGCGAAATACTTGCTCGCTTCACGCGGGTCGCCAGCGCTCAGGGCGCTCTGTGCGCTCATCGAGCTGATGATGGAATAAAAGCCGGCAAACAGGTTGGCGGTGGTGAACAGGTTGGGCAGCAGGTAGATGCCGCGGTGGCGCACCTTGCGACCTTCGGCGTCATGGCCTTCTTCAACGTGCTCATCGACCGGTAGCAGGCTTTCGGCGTCGGAGGGCTTGTTCGGCTCTTCGGGACGTTCGCTCATGGAGGGTACCTTGCAACAGGATGGAAAATGTTCGACACGGGCCCGCGAAACAGGTTCTGACGGCAGGCCACTGGTCTGCTTTATACCAGATGCTGACTGCCAGAACGAAAAAACGCGGCCGAAGCCGCGTTTTTCATGTTGCGATGCTACTTAGTTCTTGGCTTTGTCGACGATCTTGTTCGCCGAAATCCAAGGCATCATCGAGCGCAGTTGCTCACCGATGATCTCGATGCCGTGCGAAGCGTTGTTACGACGCTTGGCGGTCATCGATGGGTAGTTGGTGGCGCCTTCGGAGATGAACATCTTCGCGTACTCGCCGTCCTGGATGCGCTTCAGTGCGTTGCGCATGGCCTTGCGGGATTCTTCGTTGATGACTTCTGGGCCGGTGACGTACTCACCGTACTCTGCGTTGTTGGAGATCGAGTAGTTCATGTTGGCGATACCGCCTTCGTACATGAGGTCAACGATCAACTTCAGCTCGTGCAGGCATTCGAAGTAGGCCATTTCTGGCGCGTAGCCAGCTTCAACCAGGGTTTCGAAACCGGCTTTGACCAGCTCTACGGTACCGCCGCACAGAACAGCCTGCTCACCGAACAGGTCGGTTTCGGTCTCGTCCTTGAAGGTGGTTTCGATGATACCGGTACGGCCACCACCCACGCCAGCGGCGTAGGACAGGGCGACGTTCTTGGCGTTGCCCGAAGCGTCCTGGTAGATCGCGATCAGGTCAGGGATACCACCGCCCTTGACGAACTCGGAGCGCACGGTGTGGCCCGGCGCTTTCGGCGCGATCATGATCACGTCCAGGTCGGCGCGCGGCACAACCTGGTTGTAGTGGATCGAGAAGCCGTGGGAGAAGGCCAGGGTAGCGCCCTTCTTGATGTTCGGCTCGATTTCGTTCTTGTACAGCGTGCCCTGGAACTCGTCCGGGGTCAGGATCATCACCAGGTCAGCCGCAGCGACAGCGGTAGCAACATCGGCAACTTTCAGGCCGTGGGCTTCAGCCTTGGCAACGGTAGCCGAACCTTTACGCAGACCGACGGTAACGTCTACACCGGAGTCCTTCAGGTTGCACGCCTGAGCGTGGCCCTGGGAGCCGTAACCGATGATGGCGACTTTCTTGCCCTGGATGATGGAAAGGTCGCAGTCTTTATCGTAGAAAACTTTCATGAAAATACCCCTGGTTATATCTCGGCCCCCTGCGGAGCCATCGCTAATTTTTAAATTCAGATGCTGAGCACTTTGTCGCCACGGGCAATGCCGGTAACGCCGCTGCGCACGGTTTCGAGAATCGATGCGGTGCCGATGGCCTGAATGAAGCTGTCCAGTTTGTCGCTGGTACCGCTCAGTTGTACGGTGTACACGCTGGCAGTCACATCGACGATCTGGCCACGGAAGATATCCGTGGTGCGCTTGATCTCGGCGCGCTGGGCACCGGTGGCCTTGACCTTGACCAGCATCAGCTCGCGCTCGATGTGGGCGCTTTCCGACAGGTCGACGAGCTTGACCACTTCTACCAGCTTGTTCAGGTTCTTGGTGATCTGTTCGATCACTTCGTCATGGCCAACGGTGGTCAGCGTCAGACGCGACAGGGTCGGGTCTTCGGTCGGCGCCACGGTCAGGCTTTCAATGTTGTAGTTGCGCTGGGAGAACAGGCCGACCACACGGGACAAAGCACCGGGTTCGTTTTCCAGCAGCAGGGAAATGATATGCCGCATATCAGGTACGCTCCGTCTTGCTCAGCCACATGTCACGCATCGAGCCATCCTTGATCTGCATCGGATAGACGTGCTCACTGCGGTCAACCGCGATGTCGATGAATACCAGGCGGTCCTTCATCGCAAACGCTTCTTCCAGCATCGGCTTGAGGTCCTTCAGGCTGGTGATGCGGATACCCACATGGCCATAGGCCTCGGCCAGCTTGATGAAGTCAGGCAGCGACTCGACATACGAGTGCGAGTGACGACCGTTGTAGGCCATGTCCTGCCATTGGCGGACCATGCCCAACACCCCGTTGTTCAGGTTGACGATCTTCACCGGCAGGCCGTACTGCATGCAGGTGGACAGCTCCTGGATGTTCATCTGGATGCTGCCTTCGCCGGTCACGCAGGCCACGTCCTGGTCCGGGAAGTTGAGCTTGATGCCCATCGCCGCCGGGAAGCCGAAGCCCATGGTGCCCAGGCCACCGGAGTTGATCCAGCGGTTCGGCTTGTTGAAACGGTAGTACTGCGCCGCGAACATCTGGTGCTGACCTACGTCGGAGGTGACGAAGGCATCGCCTTTGGTCACTTCGCACAGGGTCTCGATGACTTTCTGCGGCTTGATGACATTGCCGTCGCCCTTGTCGTAAGGGAACAGCTCACCATTGCCACGCCACTCGTCGATCTGCTTCCACCAGGCATCCAGCGCGGCCTTGTCGGGCTGCTCGCCGATTTCCTTGAGGATACCGAGCATTTCGCTGAGCACGCTGTCGACCGGGCCAACGATAGGTACATCGGCTTTGATCATCTTCGAGATCGACGCCGGGTCGATATCGACATGGATGATCTTGGCATTCGGGCAGAACTTGGCCGGGCCGTTGACCACGCGGTCGTCGAAACGCGCACCGACGGCGAAGATCACGTCGGCATTGTGCATGGCCATGTTGGCGGTGTAGCTGCCGTGCATGCCGAGCATGCCGAGGAACTGGCGATCAGTACCCGGGAAGCCGCCCAACCCCATGAGGGTGTTGGTGACAGGCAGGTTCAGCGACTTGGCGATTTCGGTCAGCGCTTCGGAGCCACCGCCCAGGATCACACCGCCACCGGCGTAGACGATTGGGCGCTTGGCAGCCAGCAGCATCTCGGCCGCCTTGCGGATCTGGCCGGAGTGGCCACGGACCGCTGGGCTGTACGAGCGCAGCTTGACCTTTTTCGGGTAGACGTATTCGAACTTTTCAGCCGGGTTGGTCATGTCTTTTGGAATGTCGACCACGACTGGACCTGGGCGACCGGATTGCGCCAGGTAGAACGCCTTTTTCAGAATTTCAGGGATCTCGGTCGGGTGCTTGATCATGAAGCTGTGCTTCACGATCGGCCGCGAGATACCGATCATGTCGGTTTCCTGGAAGGCATCGGTACCTACCATGGTGCTAGGCACCTGGCCGGACAGGATGACCATCGGAATCGAGTCCATGTAGGCGGTGGCAATACCGGTGATGGCATTGGTCGCGCCCGGGCCGGAGGTTACCAGCACCACACCGGCCTTGCCGGTGGCGCGGGCGTAGCCGTCCGCCATATGGGTTGCCGCCTGTTCGTGACGAACCAGGATGTGTTCCACTTCCGGTTCTTTGAACAGCGCGTCGTAAACATGCAGGAGAGCACCACCAGGGTACCCGTAGATGTGCTTAACGCCTTCGTCACGCAAGAAGCGGACGACCATCTCAGCGCCAGATAAAAGCTCCACGTTGTTCACCTCTAAAACGCCAGAATACCGCCCCTTCAGGACGGGTCTTAATAGGTTTACTGCCAAGCAGAGCATGAGCGAACGTCAGCACTGACTGAGCAAGTATTGGGAGCGCCCCAGAGTGTTGCGGGGTTTTCCCACCCAGCGCGAGGTAACGCGTTGCGGGGTGTAACAGGTCGGCGCGGGTGTGCGCCTCATGATCTGCTTAGCGGGTCTGCTTCTGGCAGTCCCTCTAAAGCGGAAGTTGGATTCTTGTGATTCGGCGCGCACAAGTCAAGAAAAATTATTGCCAATTTTTCCCCGAGATGAATTCTTGCAACCACTAAAAATCGCTTCAGCAGCAGAATTAATAAGATTTCCATAAAAAAGGGCCACAATCTGCGGCCCTTGACGAAAAAACTGAAGAAATCAGGCAGAAGGAGCGATCAATTGGTCAAAAGCTGCCAACAGCCGGCGCAGCTCACGACTTTGCTCCGGCCGGTCGGCAAACACCGTTTCGGCCATGACCAGGATGCTGGAGGCATTTGGCAGCGGCTGGCCGAGCTCGATGATGATCTTCATGCGTTGCAGGAAGATCCATTGCAGCCATTGCTCGAAACGCAAGGTATCGACGGCGAAGGGCACCGTACTGGCCAGCGCCTCGTCGCTCGGTGGCTCGTCCTCCCACCAGCCTTGCACCTGCAGTTCACGCTCGATCAGCAGCAGGTGGTCGGCGATGTCCAGAATACGTTGCTCGATCATCAGGAACTGACCCGCGCTTTTTGCCGGGCCAAGGCGGCGCCAGCGCTATCGCCCTGTTTTTCACGGGCCTGTGCGATGGTGTTCCACAGTTCGGCCTGCAGGCTGGGGCGGCCGTTGGCGTAGGTCAGGGCGCGACGCGCCAGCTGCTCGGCCTGCGGGGCATCGCCTTGTGACAAACGCACCTGGGCCAGGCGGTAGAGCACCTGCGGTTCGCGCGGGGCAATGCGCTGGGCACGCTCCAGGCTGGAAGCAGCGCCGTTGAAATCGCCACTGCCCTGCTGGGTGGTGGCGGTGGTCAGCAGTGCCAGTACCGGGCCGTCCAGTTGCTCGTCAGCCGCCAGGCCACCTGCAGCCGTGTTGCTGCGCGGAATACCGGTGGGGGCACTGGTGCTTTGTGGGGCGCTGTTCATCGCCGCGATATCGAACGGTTCGTCGGCGATCGGGTTGGGGTTGGTGGTCATGGGCGCCGACGTGGCCGGCCCGGTAGTGATCGGCCCCGGCGTGATCGGCGCGGTGCTGATCGGCGCCGCGCCATTGGCCGCCGGGAAGGTCTGGATGCCCGAAGCGCCTGCGCCCTGCGGGATCATCACGGTGACGCCGGAATCCTCAGGCATTGTTTGCGCTTGCGCGGTGCCAGCGTTGTAACCACCCGCCGGGCGGTTGGCAGACACGCGCTCGCTGTTCGACACGCGGGTGCTCGAATCGACCACCGGAATATTGCCGCGCGGGACGCTGGAGCACCCCTGGAGCACAGCCAGCGCCGTCACGGCAGGAAACAGCCACTTGTTCACGTCACACCTCATCAATGCAGCCTGCGCTTAATTCATCCAGCCCTTGACCCAGTCCATGACCGATTCAGCTGGATTCTGCTCGCCGCCACAGGTTGCGCCGGCGGGCGGTTCACTGCCGCGAATATACGGCATCTGTACCGCTCCCGGACAGCTGCCGTCAGACCCTTGGCCGCTGTAGGGGTCGATCCAGGCCTGTACCACGTTGTCCGGTTGCGGCATGTCCAGCGGCAGCGGGTCGGCCTTCTTCATGAAGCTGGTCCATACCTGCAGGGCACCGGTGGCGCCGGTGAACGGTGTTTTCCCGTTATCGTCGCGGCCCATCCACACCACCGCCAGCAAATCCTGGCTGAAACCAGAGAACCAGCTGTCGCGCGAGTCGTTGCTGGTACCGGTCTTGCCCGCCAGGGTCAACGAGCGCGGCAAGGTGTTGTACACCGAGCGCCCGGTACCTTCGCGCATCACTCGCTGCATGGCGTTCTGCACCAGGTAGATGGCACCCGGGTCAAAGGTTTGCTGGATCTGGAACGGGTAGCGCTTGAGCGGTTCGCCCTCGGCGGTGAGCACGCTGCGAATACCGCGCATCGGCGTGTTGAAGCCACCATTGGCAATGGTCTGGTACATGGTCGCGACCTGCATCGGCGACATGCCGCCAGCCCCCAGCAGCATGGCCGGGAAGGCTGGCCAGTCGACATTCACCCCCAGCCGGCCGATGGTCTTGATCACGTTTGGCACCCCCACTTCCAGGCCGATCTTGGCAGTCGACAGGTTGTAGGAATTGGCCAGCCCCTGGTACAGGTAGATCGTGCCGTGCGGGCGGCGGTCATAGTTTTGTGGGCGCCAGACCTGGCCGTCGCCACCCTTGACCGAGAACGGCTCATCCTGCACCCAGCTGGTCAGGGTGTACTTGCTCGGCTGCTCCAGCGCGGTCAGGTAGACAGCCGGCTTGACCAGCGAGCCGATCGGCCGCGAGGCATCGATGGCGCGGTTGAAGCCCGCGAAACCTGCCTGGCGGCTGCCGATCAGGGCCTGTACCTCGCCGGTTTCCGGGTTGGTCACGACCATCGCCGATTCGACCTCGTCCGCCCCTTTGCGCCCGGCCAGGCGCTTGAACGTCTCGCTCATCGAGGCTTCGGCCTTCATCTGCAGGATCGGGTCGAAGCTGGTAAAGATACGCAAGCCTTCCTCGGTCAAGTCTTCATCGCGGTAGTCCTGGCGCAACTGCCGCTTGACCAGGTCGAGGAAGGCCGGGAACGAGCTGTCGGCCAGGCTGCCACGTTTGGTCACGCCCAGCGGCATCTTCTTCGCTGCATCGACCTCCTCCTGGCTGGCCACGCCTTGCTCGGCCACCAGGTCGAGCACCAGGTTGCGGCGGGCCAGGGCACGTTCGGGGTAACGCCGCGGGTTGTAGTAGGACGGGCCCTTGACCATGCCCACCAACAAGGCGATCTGGTGCAGCTTCAACTCCGACAGCGGCTGGCTGAAGAAGAACTGGCTGGCCAGGCCGAAGCCGTGCACGGCACGCTGGCCGTCCTGCCCGACAAAGACCTCGTTGAGGTAGGCCTCGAGGATTTCGCGCTTGTCGTAATGCAGTTCAAGCAGCACCGCCATCATCGCTTCGGTCACTTTGCGGCTGAGGCTGCGCTCGCTGCTGAGGTAGAAGTTCTTCACCAACTGCTGGGTCAAGGTACTGCCACCCTGGCGCATCGAGCCGGATGAAGTATTAACCCACATGGCCCGGGCGATGGACTTGGGCGACACGCCATGGTGGCTGTAGAAGTCGCGGTCTTCCGTGGCAACCAGGGTCTCGAGCAGGTACTTGGGCACCTGGTCGATCTTGATCAGAATGCGGTCTTCAAGGTTTTTCGGGTAGATACCGCCGATCATCAGCGGCTCCAGGCGCACCACGTCAAGCGCCTTGCCATTGGCCCCGGAAAGGCCGGCCACGTAATCGCCGGAGAAGCGCACGCGCACGAATTGCGCGGGCTCCATGCCCTCGTAGAACTGGAAGCCACGGGTGTTGAGGTCGACGGTATTGCCGTTGACGGCGGCCGCCCCCGGGCCGTTGGCCGCGCTTTCACGCCGGTAGCCAAGCGCGTCGAGCTCGGTGAGGAAGTCGTTCTTGCTCAGTTTCTGGCCGGTGAACAGCTCCAACGGCCGTGCATACACCTTGGCCGGGATGGTCCAGCGCTTGCCAGAGAACTTCTCCTGGACAACGGCATCGAGGTAAACCGCGAAGCCGGCGACGATCACCAGGCCTACCAGGCTGAGCTTCAAAGCCCAGCCCAGCCAGGCGCGGGAGCGGCCGGTCGGGCGTTTTTGAGGGGTACGGGGAGTTCGGGTTCGGGTCATGACGGCGGATTATACGCACTTTGGAAAGACTGGGCAGCCGGCCCGGCGGTAGGCAGGGACGGCACCATTGACCATAATGATGCATTCGAATTCCCTGCCCCCGGAAGGATTTGCCGTGAGCCAAGCTCTTATCACTGCGTTGCAGAACCCCGCCCTGTACCCCCACCCCGTGGACGGGTTCCAGCTCATCGAGACGCATATCTCCTGGGTGCTGCTGACGGGCGAGTACGCCTACAAGATCAAGAAGCCGATGAACTTCGGCTTTCTCGACTTCACTGGCCTGGACCAGCGCCAGCATTTCTGTAACGAAGAATTGCGCCTGAACCAGCGCCTGACCGACGGCCTGTACCTGGACGTTTTGCCGATCACCGGTAGCGCCGATGCGCCGCAGCTCGCCGGCGAAGGCCAGGCCATCGAATATGCACTGAAGATGCGCCAGTTCCCCCAAGGCCAGATGCTCAGCACCTTGCAGGCCAATGGCGAACTGAACGCCACGCACATCGACCAGATGGCCCGGCAGATTGCCGAATTCCACCTGCAGGCCCCGCGGGTACCGGTCGAGCACCCACTGGGCACGCCGGAGGCCGTCATGGCGCCGGTGGAGCAGAACTTCGAGCAGATTCGCCCGTTCCTCAGCGACAAGGCCGACCTGCAGCAGCTAGACGCCCTGCAAGCCTGGGCACGCAGCAGCTTCGAGCGCCTGCATGGCCTGCTGGAAAAACGCAAGGCCAATGGCTTCATTCGCGAATGCCACGGTGACATTCACTTGGGCAACGCCACGCTGATCGATGGCCAGGTGGTGATCTTCGACTGCATCGAATTCAACGAACCGTTCCGCCTGACCGACGTCTACGCCGACACCGGCTTCCTGGCGATGGACCTGGAAGACCGCGGCCTCAAGTGCCTGGCCCGGCGCTTCATCAGCCAGTACCTGGAACTGACCGGCGACTACGAGGGCCTGGAGCTGCTCAACTTCTACAAGGCGTACCGCGCACTGGTGCGGGCCAAGGTCGCCCTGTTCAGCATGCCGGCCAATGCCGATGGCGTGCAGCGTGCCACCACCCTGCGCACCTACCGCAACTACGCCAACCTGGCAGAAAGCTACAGCGCCATCCCTTCGCGCCTGCTGGCCATCACCCACGGTGTATCGGCAGTGGGCAAAAGCCATGTGGCCATGCGCATGGTCGAGGCCCTGGGCGCGGTGCGCGTGCGTTCCGACGTAGAGCGCAAGCGCTTGTACGGCGAACAGCAGCAGGTTGAGGCCGCCCAGCTCAGCACCGGCATCTATGCCGAGGAGGCCAGCACTGCCACTTACCGGCGCCTGCACGAAGTCGCCGCGACCGTACTGCGGGCAGGGTTCCCGGTGGTGCTGGATGCCACCTACCTCAAACGCGAACAGCGCCAGGCTGCGGCCGAGGTCGCCAGCCAGACTGGCGTGCCGTTCCTGATTCTGGACTGCCACGCGCCGGACGCGGTAATCGCCAGCTGGCTGGAGCAGCGCCAGGCCGAGAACAGCGACCCGTCGGATGCCACCCTGGAGGTGGTCAAGGCGCAGCAGGCCAGCCGAGAGGCGCTGGATACGCAGGAGCTGGTGCAGAGCACCCACGTTGACACCCAGACTGCTGGCAGCATGGACCAGGTGATCGAGCAGATTCGCCAGCGTCTGCCTGGCTTGTAAGCTAGCCGGTTTCCTGGGCCGGCCCTTCGCGGGCTTGCCCCTCCTACAGGTAAACCACAGCCCCTGAAGGCTGCGCCGAACCTGTGGGAGCGGGCCAGCCCGCGAAGAGGCCGGCACAGGGCATCTCATCGCCCCGATGGCAAAAAGCCGCGTATTCCCCAACCCCCGCTACACTCCTCTCTGACCTGCTCGCGATTTATCTCCCCATGACACGTTCAGCCATCGCAAGGAGGCTCGATGAACGATGAATTGCAGCATCTGAAAAACCTTGGCAAGACCTCTGCGCAGTGGCTGCATGCGGCCGGCATTCACAGTGCATCGGATCTGCGCCGCCTGGGTGCGGTGGGTGCATACCAGGCCGTGAAGACGCGAGGGTTTCGCGCATCGAAGGTGCTGTTGTATGCCATAGAAGGCGCCCTGCTGGATATGCACTGGAACGATTTGCCACTCGAACGCAAGGAAGCCCTCAACCAACAACTGGATGCGAAAAACCCCGCGCAAAAAAATCCAAAATAAGCGCGAAAAGGGGATTGACGTCTAAATGAGAATTGTTATGATTATCACAACTGGTCGCGAGACTGGTTGGATAAGCTAAGAGCCCCTGGTTCGGACTCTCAGATTATCTCCTCATCAGGCTAATCACGGTTATTGACCCGGCAATTTGCCGGGTCTTTTTTTTGCCCAAGGTTTCCATGTCTTATCGTTTCAGCTGCGCGCAATAATCCTGCTCTGGCGTCGCCGCCGTGTACCACACGTAATCGGCCTCACCGGCATCAACCTTCTCGCCCACCTCGGCCAGCATCAGCACCTTGCTCGCACCCTGCGCACCCAAGTCACTCAGGTGCAACGGCACGCCCAGGTCCTTACGCACGTGATAGGCCCCGGCAAACAGCAGTGCCGGTTGCGGCGCCGCCAGCAAGCGCTCGGCCATGCGCCGGTCACGCTGCTGCTGCACGGCCAGCATCGCCGGTAGCTGGCTTTCCGGCAGCATCCCGCAATGCCCGGTGCGTACCTGCTGCAGCAAGCTCGCCCTGACCGTCGCGGCATTGGATTTCTCGCCCGCCAATGGCGCCGGCTGCCGGTAGGCGTGGCGCATTTCACTTGGGGAAAGGTTGGCGGCCAGCAGGGGGACCTGCTGTTGCAGGGCTGCACGCACGATCGGCCCGTACAACTGCCAGTCCCAGCCCTCCTGCCACGCCAGTGCCTTGGGCAAGTCTGCCGGCAAGGGTTGCCCTTTGAGCCTGTCCACCCGCGGCTGCTGTTCAGGTTGCAGCATCTCCAGCAATAGGCTGCCCTGGGCACGCTGGCTCTGCAGGGCGTGCAGCAACCACACTTGCAGTGCGTGGTGGTCGGGGTTGTCATGTTTTTCGCCGACCAGTACTCGCGGTGCGGTAGCCAAACGCTGTACCAGTTGGTCCGGGCTGATTACCTGCCCGCTGCCGAGATCGACCACCCGCCCAAGCTGGGCATGCGTGCGCCCTTCGGTGCTCTGCCAGGCAGGGAACGGTGGCAGGCTGGCCTGGCAGCCGCCCAATACCAGTAACATGCACAGCGAAAAACCGGACAACAGCGGGTGTCGCATTGGCAGAAGCTCCATGGGTAGCGGCCGCTCACGACCACGATCGGGCCGGCTTTAACGGGTAATGATCAGCGGGTGGCCACGCTCAGGATGTGCCTGCACCAGCACGTCGATCCCGTACACGGCCTTCAACGCTGCCGGCGTCAGCACCTGTTCAGGCGAGGCAAAGGCATGGCAACGCCCCTGCTCCAGCAACAGGATCCGGTCACAGTAGCGCGCCGCCAGGTTCAGGTCATGCAAGATCACCAGCACCGCGGCGCCGCGGTCGGCAAAGCGGCGCACAGCCTCCAGGGTAGTGTGCTGGTGCAGCGGGTCGAGCATCGAGGTGGGCTCATCGAGCAACAAGGTAGTGCCCTGCTCCCCCGGCCACAACTGTGCCAGCACACGGGCAAGGTGCACGCGTTGCCGCTCGCCGCCGGACAACGCCAGGTAACTGCGCCCTACCAGGTGCCAGGCATCTGCTGCCTGCAACGCCGCTTCGACAATTTCGGCGTCGCGCCGCTGCCCGGTGCCGTGCGGCATGCGGCCCATGGCCACCACTTCCTCGACGCTGAACGAAAACCCCAGGCTCGACACCTGAGGCAATACGGCCAGGCGCCGGGCCCGCTCTTGTCCAGGCCAATCACCGAGGCCGCGCCCCTGCAACGTCACCCGCCCACGGTCTGGCACCAGCTCGCCACACATCACGCCCAACAGGCTGCTCTTACCCGCGCCGTTGGGGCCGAGCACGCCCACCACCTGGCCGGGGGGCAATTGCAGATCAATGTCATGCAGCACCTCGTTGCTGCCCCGCCGCAAGTGCAGGCCCTCGGCATGCAACATCAGCTGCGCCCTCGCACCAGCAGGAACAGAAAGAACGGCGCCCCGACAAAGGCCGTGACAATACCGATCGGCAACTCGGCAGGTGCCAGCAGCAGCCGTGCCGCCAGGTCGGCAAACAGCATGAGCACACCGCCAGCCAGCAGCGAGGCTGGCAACAACACCCGGTGATCCGGCCCGGCCAGCAAGCGCACCAGGTGCGGCACCACCAGGCCGATAAAGCCGATCAGGCCGGCAGCCGCAACAGCCGCACCCACCCCAAGCGCCGTGCAGAACACCAGTTCGCGCTTGAGCCGCTCCACATCAACGCCCAGGTGGCGGGCCTCGGATTCCCCCAAAAGCAAGGCATTCAGCGCTTTGGCCCGCCGTGGCAGCCACAGTGCAACACCCGCCGCCACCAGCAATAACGGCCATAGCCGGTCGTAGCTGGCACCGTTGAGGCTGCCCAGGTTCCAGAAGGTCAACGTACGCAACGTGGCGTCATCGGCCAGGTAAGAGAACAACCCCACCACCGCGCCGCCCAGTGCCGTCATCGCGACCCCGGCCAGCAGCATGGTGGCCACGTTGGTCTGCCCATCGCGGCGGCCCAGGCGGTAGACCAGCGCCGTCACGCCAAGGCCCCCGACAAAGGCACAGAACGACAGCAAATAGGGTGCAACGGACTCTGGCAGGCCGCCGAACCAGGCCCCGCCGACAATAGCGAGCGCCGCGCCCACTGCCGCCCCGGCGGCCACCCCGACCAAACCCGGATCGGCCAGCGGATTACGGAACAACCCCTGCATGGCGACCCCGGACAACGCCAGCACCGCGCCCACTGCCAGCCCAAGCAAGGTGCGTGGCAGACGGATCTGGCCGAGGATCATTTCGGCCTGCTGCAAGCCGTCGGCGGTAACGGGCAGGCCCATCAACCGCAGGCCCGCGCGCAGGGTATCGAACAGCGGCAGGCTGACCGGCCCCAGCGCCAGCGACAGCCACACCGCCAGCAGGCACAGCAGGCTCAGGCAAATGAACAACGTACGTGGCTGAACCCGCTGTTTCATTGGGCGAAGCTGGCCTTGGCTGCCGGGTAGAAGGTAGCTGCCAGTGATTGCAAGGTCGCCGGCAGGCGCGGCCCAAGCCCACCGACCAGCAGCGTGGGGTCAAGCGATACCAGGCGTTGCCCACGCACGGCACGCGAAGCCGCCAGCGCCGGGTTTTCTTTCAACAAAGCCTGCAGCGCCTGCTCATCGGCCTGCGCCCGGTCGGAAAACACGATCACATCCGGGTCCAGGGCAGCCAATGCTTCGTTCGAGAACTGCTTGTAGCCCTGATGCTCTGCCAGGTTGCGCCCACCGGCCTGGCCCAGCAGCCAGTCACCGGCGGTGCCATGCCCGGCGATCAGCGGCTTGGCCCCAGCGTGCCCGACCAGCAGCAACACCCCGGGTGCCTTGTGCTGCGCCTGGGCCTGCTGGACCTTGGCCTGCAAGGTTTGCAGTTGCTGATGGTAACCCGCGGCCAGCGCAGTGGCCTGGGGTTCTGCATCCAGCAGTTGCCCCAACTGCTTGAGGTTGCTGTCTACCGCCGCCAGCTCGGCTTTACTGGAAAACAGCTCGACACGCACACCGGCCTTGCGGATTTGCGCCAGTACCGGCGGCGGGCCCATTTCTTCGGTACCCACCAGCACATCCGGGCGCAGGCTGAGCACGCCCTCGGCCGACAGCTGGCGCTGGTACCCCACGCTGGGCAGCGACTTCAACGAAGCTGGGTGCTGACTGGTCGTGTCCACCCCCACCAGCCGCGCTTCACCACCCAACGCGCATATCCACTCGCTCAGCGCGCCGCCGGCGCTGACCCAGCGTTGCGGCAGGTCTGCCGCCAGGGCCTGGCTAGAGAGCACAAGGCTTGCACACAAGGCGAGCAAAGCGACGGGACGACGCATCATCGGGTTCCTTCTGAAGGCGAGCTGCACGCCTTGTGGCGAGCGGCGGAACTGCGCACCATGGGAAGCCGGACGCAGTGAATGCGGGCAATTTGATAATTATTCGCATTGACGCGTCAAGCCATCATCTGTTTCACGAGTCGTACTGCCATGCATTTTCTTTGTACCTCACCCAGCCTGGCCGAGGGCCAGGCACGCGCCTTCAGCGTAGACGGCCTGCAACTGTTCGGCGTGCGCCGCCAGGGCCAGGTCTACCTGTACCGCAACCGCTGCCCACACAAGGGCATCCCGTTGAACTGGGCACAGGAGCGGTTTCTCGATGACAGCGCGAGCCTGATCCAGTGCGGCCATCACGGCGCCCTGTTCCTGATCGAGAGCGGCGAATGCGTGGCCGGCCCCTGTGACGGTGAGCAGTTACAGGCCCTGGGCTGCCATGAAGACACCCAGGGCGTCTGGCTCAAGGGTTGAGCAGCACCGGCAAGCGGCGGTCTATGGCGATACCCTGCGGGTCCAGGCGCGTGCCGTATGCCAGCACTTCCACCCCGCCCGCCACCGCAGCACGCAACGCCTGGGCGTAAGCGGCATCGATCTCCTCGGCAGGGCGCACCGCGTCGATGCCGGTCAGGTTGACGCAATACAGTTGCACCGCCCGTATGCCTTGGCTGGCCAGCTTCGCCAGCTCGCGCAGGTGCTTGGCCCCGCGCTGGGTCACCGCATCGGGAAACGCCGCAACCGGGCTATCGGGGTAGCCCAGGGTCACGCTCTTGACCTCGACGTAGGCCGGGGCACCGTCGAACTCCAGGCGGAAGTCGATGCGGCTGCCCTCCTCGCCATACGCCACCTCACGCCTGAGTGCCGTGAACCCGGCCAGCTCGGCGATCGTACCGGCGTGCAGCGCCTCTTCAACCAGGGCATTGGCCCGCCCGGTATTCACGCACGCCAACCGGCCCTGTGGGGTTTCGCTGATTTCCCAGGTGCCCGGCAGTTTGCGCTTGGGGTCGTTGGAGCGGCTGAACCACACCCGCCCGCCTTCACGCATGCAATTGAGCATGGAGCCGGTATTCGGGCAGTGGATGGTCAACTGCTCGCCGCTGGCCAGTTCGATATCGGCCAGGAACCGTTTGTAGCGGCGCAGCAGGCGGCCGTGTTCGAGTGCAGGTGAAAAAAGCATCAGCCTTGCCAGCTCCGCAAGCCACGGGCAATGCGATGCACCGCCTCCTCCAGGCGCGGCAGGCTTTGCGTGTAGGCAAAGCGCACATGGTGCCCGGCCAGGTGGCGACCGAAGTCCAGGCCCGGGGTGAAGGCCACGTGTTCGGTCTCCAGGAAATGCCGGCAGAAGGCAAACGCATCACCGCCATAAGCGCTGATATCGGCATATAGATAGAACGCCCCCTGCGGCTCAACGGCAATGCGGAAACCCAGCTCGCGCAGCGCCGGCAGCAGGTAGTCGCGGCGGCGGGCAAATTCGGCGCGACGCTGTTCGAAGATGGCCAGGGTTTCGGGCTGGAAGCACGCCAGCGCAGCATGCTGTGCCATGCTCGGCGCACTGATGTACAGGTTCTGCGCCAGTTTCTCCAGGTCGGCCACGGCCTGCGGTGGCGCCACCAGCCAGCCAAGGCGCCAGCCGGTCATACCGAAATACTTGGAAAAACTATTCAGGACGAACGCCGAGTCATCCACTTCCAGCACGCTGGGCGCATCCATGCCGTACGTCAGCCCATGGTAAATCTCGTCGACTACCAAGTGGCCGTGCCGTTCACGGGTGGCCTTGGCCAGGCTGGCCAGTTCGGTACGGCCCAGCACCGTGCCGGTCGGGTTGGCCGGCGAGGCGACCAAGGCGCCAACGGTATCCTGGTCCCAGTAGCGCTGCACCAGGTCGGCGGTCAACTGGTAGTTCACCTCCGGGCCGACCGGTACCAGCTGCGCCCCGCCTTCTACCAGGCGCAGGAAGTGGCGGTTACACGGGTAGCCCGGGTCAGCCAGCAGCCAGTGCTTGCCGGGGTCGACCAGCAGGCTGCTGGCCAGTAACAGGGCGCCTGAGCCGCCTGGGGTAATGATAATGCGCTGCGGGTCGATGCTCAGGCCATAGCGCTGTGCATAGAACCCGGCTATCGCTTCGCGCAGCGCCGGCAGGCCGCGTGCGGCGGTATAGCGGGTGTGGCCGGCGGCCAGCGCGGCCTGGCCCGCAGCCACAATCGGTGCTGCGGTGGTGAAGTCCGGCTCGCCGATTTCCAGGTGGATCACGTCGTGGCCGGCCGCCTGCAGCTCGTTGGCCCGCGCCAGCAGTGCCATGACATGGAAAGGTTCGATGGCGCGGCTGCGCGCGCTGTAGGGGTGGGCCATGACCTTCTCTCAATAGCGGCTAAACTGAAGATTCTACCTGCGTAAGCAATCGAACGTACCGCTCAGGCCGGTGTCTGTTAGCAGGATCGGGCGGGCTAGCGCACCCCCGATCTATCTGGTAAGTTCGGCGGCTCGCAGTCGCAGGGCCGGCGGTCGCCGGAGATGGAGCATCCTGCGCATTGGATCAGATGAGTGAGAGGCGGTCTATTCATGTCCACCGTAGAAAAGCAAAAAACCGGTCAGACCATGTACGGTGTCGAGCCTTACGTAGAGTCCAAGGGTGAAGAATACATGGGTGAGCCCATGAAAAAGCACTTCACCAAGCTTCTCGGCGCCTGGAAGCAAGAGCTGATGACCAGTGTGGACCGCACTGTGGATCACATGAAGGACGAGGCAGCCAACTTCCCCGACCCGGCCGACCGTGCCAGCCAGGAAGAAGAATTCGCCCTTGAGCTGCGCAACCGCGACCGCGAGCGCAAGCTGATCAAGAAAATCGACAAGACCCTCGACAAGATCAAGGCCGACGAATACGGCTGGTGCGAGTCGTGCGGCATCGAGATCGGCCTGCGCCGTCTGGAAGCCCGCCCTACCGCCGACCTGTGCTTCGACTGCAAGGAAATCGCCGAGAAAAAGGAAAAAACGGTCGGCAAAGGCTGATCTTTCTTCCCACCGAACGGGGCGCATCATGCGCCCCGTTGCATTTATATACCCAGCCAGACCATGACCAACTCCAGCTACATTGGGCGCTTTGCCCCCACCCCCAGCGGTTTCCTGCACTTTGGCTCACTGGTGGCTGCACTCGCCTCCTGGCTGGATGCCCGCGCGGTCGACGGCCGCTGGCTGCTGCGCGTGGAAGACACCGACCCGCCCCGGGAAATGCCCGGCGCCCGTGACGCCATCTTGCAAACCCTCGAACGCTACGGCCTGCACTGGGACGGCGAAGTGGTGTTTCAAAGCCAGCGCCACGACGCCTATGCCGCGGTGGTCGACCGCCTGTTCAACATGGGCCTGGCCTATGCCTGCACCTGCTCGCGCAAGCAACTGGAGGCCTATGGCGGCATCTACCCAGGCTTGTGCCGTAACGCCGGGCATGCGCGCGAGGGCGCGGCGATCCGCTTGCGGGTGCCAGAGCTGATCTACCGTTTCAGCGACCGCGTACAGGGTGCTTACCAGCAGCACCTGGGCCGCGACGTGGGCGATTTCGTGATACAGCGCCGCGATAGCCTGTATGCCTACCAGCTGGCCGTGGTACTGGACGATGCCTGGCAAGGTGTAACCGACATCGTGCGCGGTGCCGACCTGCTCGACAACACCCCGCGCCAGTTGTACCTGCAAGAGCTGCTGGGCTTTTCGCAGCCGCGCTATCTGCACATACCGCTGATCGTGCAGCCGGACGGCCACAAGCTTGGCAAGTCATACCGTTCGCCGCCGTTGCAGGCCGAGCAGGCCACGCCGCTGTTGTTGCGGGCGTTGCGGGCGCTGGGGCAGGCGACTGAACCGCAGTTGCTGCTGGCAACGCCGGCTGAAGTATTGGCCGTGGCCCGCCAGCAGTGGCGGCCCGAAGCGATTGCGCAGCGCACGACGGTGCCAGAGGCTGAACTGCGCTGAGGCCTTGCCGGCCCTATCGCAGGCAAGCCAGC